>CAZOIE010000188.1:0-4168 GCA_964579905.1 uncultured Planctomycetia bacterium | reverse complement strand
GCTTTTTCTATTCTAACTGCACAAATCTTATATTCAGGCTCCTTGCTCATTGCATCAACCGCATCTATGCAAACCAGATTTATCAATTTCTCAGCATCAAAAAACGGAACGAAAACAACGCCAGGTCTTGGAATACTAATGCGTTCTTCAATACCCTTCAAGCTATCTTCTTTCATATCAACAACCTTTGCTTTTAGGGTAACTTCTCCGCGCCGAGAAATTATCTTAACCATATCGTCGTTCCTCGTACCCATACGTTTAGCATCATCAGGGTTAATCTCAACAAACGCCTCCTTTACCATCTTCTTAAGCCATGGTGCCCTCATGGTCATAGTCCCGGTATGCCAATGGTGCACAACTCGACCTGTGGTTAAGTAAAGAGGGTAGTTTTTATCGGGAATCTCATGAGGATCTTTGTGTGGACGTTTAAAAATCCGCGCCTTACCATCCTTCTTGCCATAAAAATATATTCCATCTTCAGGGATTTTGACCTTATTTGTATCTACTAAATTCTTCAGGTATTTATCATCAGGGTATCTGTAACGGCTTGGCGAGCCTCCTTCGTCACTGGATAAAATAGGCCATTGCGCACTACCCTTCTTTCTTAAATATGCGTAGTTTGCACCGGATAAATCCATGTCGGTACCTTTCGTTGCCAAGCAATATTCATTCCAAATTGCCTCTGAATTTATGTATTCTTTAAAATATTTGCCATATCCCATGCGCCGAGCAACCTCGAGAAAAATCTCGCCGTCGCTCATCAGATTAGCTTCTGGAGGAACAATCATCCTCTCGGTAAGCGAACTCCTTCTTTCTGTGTTTCCAAAAACCCCGCCTTTTTCAATCCAGAAAGCGCTCGGTATAAAAATATCTGCATACTCTGCCGTTATGTTGCGAAATTTATCCTTTTGGAGTTGTGTAGGCGGGAAGATGTCCTGTACAATCACAAAGGCCTTCTTAAGTTTTGGTAAATACTTGTTTAAATCAGGGAGGGTTTGCGCAGGATTGGAACAAACAATCCAAATAAGTTTAATTTTATCTGGCAATTCATCGAACATTTTAACGGTATGCGATCCGGGTTTAGGAGATATTGAGCTACGTGGAATACCCCATATATCCTCCATTTCTCTCCTATGGGCTGCATTTTTAACCTTTCTGTGCCCGGGCAATATATGGCACAACATACCTTGCTCTCTAACCCCTCCGCAGGCATTCGGCTGCCCTGTTAAGGAAAGCGCTGTTGAACCCGGTTTGCAAATCTTTCCCGTAAGTAGATGTAGATTATATGTCAAATTATTCGCCCACGTTCCCCATTTACGCTGATTGAAGCCCATGGTCCACATACTTACAACATTCTTTGAGGTTGCGAAAATTCTTGCAGACCTAATGATTTTTTCCTTCTCTATTCCTACAAGTCTTTCCACATCCTGCGGTTTATAATCCTCAAGGAACCTCTTAAACTCCACTATATCAAGCTTCTCTTCCTTCCCCCATGGACCACCGCCTTGGGCAAATACGGCGTGCTTATTAATAAAATCTATATCTACAAGGTCTTCCTTTATTATTATATAAGCCATAGAATTTAATAGAGCAAGGTCCGTGCCGGGATAAAACGGAAGCCAGATATCGGCATGAGCAGCGGTAGGGGTAAAACGCGGGTCTGCCACAATTAGTCTAAAATCTTTATTGTTGGCCTTTCTTTTAAGAATACGTCCGAAGATAATAGGGTGTTGTTCAGCGGTATTTGTACCTATTAGAAAGAAGCAATCGCTTTTCTCAATATCATCATAACTACCTGGCGGTTCATCAACACCAAATGTCGTAAGAAAACCTGTTACGGCACTTGCCATACAAAGCCGAGCATTGGCCTCAACGTTATTCGTACCTATTAATCCTTTAAACAGCTTATTCCCGACATACATCTCCTCAGTAAATATCTGAGCACCCACATACAATGCTACTGAATCGGGCCCATGCTCTTTTACGGTAGAACCTATCTTCTCGGCAACCAGATCAAGTGTCTTATCTAAACTTGTTTCTATAAACTTACCATTTTTTCTTACATATGGCTTAAAAGCTCTTTCTTTAGAATGAACTACATACATAAGTGTTGCACCCTTAAGACAAAGAACGCCCTTATTAACCGGATAATCTTTATCACCGCGGATTGCTACAACACTCTCTCTCTTTAAGCCAACCTCTACGCCACATCCTGTTCCACAATAACGACATATGCCCTTTGCCCAGCTATCTGGAATTACCTTTTTATCTAAATAAAACACATCATTGGCAAACAGTAAATTTGTTCCACTGCGAGCCAAAAAAAGGGCTCCTAGCGTTCCTCCCGAAAGATGTAAAAATTCCCTTCTTGTTAATTTCATAAGCTTTTTAATTCAAAAATTTCACGTACCGGTATCTTCTGCAGCAATCTCAAGTATTAACACTAGACATTACTCAACTTCTACTTTTATCATAAAAACCTTTATCTATTACAAAATCTGCCAAATTCAAAAGGCACTCTTTATAGGCAGAACTTGAAAGTCTATCTATGTTTTTCTTCGCAAGGTTCATATAAAACAAGGCGCTTTGTTTTGTTTTAGCCGCTATATTATTGCAAGATAGCCCGGATCTTATCTTTTCTAGTGTGGTCCTGTTGCGCTTGAAGCTCAATATGTTCTTTATGTTTTCTCTTTCGGTATTAGGCACAGATTCAATAAGATTCAACAACGGTAGGGTTACTTCCCCAACAGCTATATCTTGACCGGGTGTTTTTCCCAAAACCTTTTCTTCGCTCACAACATCCAAGTAATCATCGACAATTTGAAATGCGATGCCAAAATTCAGACCAAACGCCCCTAAAGATTTTTGTAAGCTTCTTGAAGGATTTGCCATCAATACACCTGACTGGCAGGAAGCGGCAAAAAGTCCGGCGGTTTTCTTTTTTACAATAATGATATAGCGCTCCTTAAGTAAATCTAAGTTATCTCTTTCTGTAACCTGCAAGAACTCACCCTCGCACATACTCTTTGTGGCAGAACTTATACAACGCAAGATGTCTAAATTGCTGCATGAAGAAATCAAATCAAAGGCTACTGAATATAGATAATCTCCCATGGTAATGGCTGTATCAACTCCCCACTTTGAGTTAATCGTGGGCTTGCTATGCCTAAGTGAGGAATGGTCTACTATGTCATCATGCACCAATGAGGCCATGTGTATTAATTCTATGGCAGATGCTATTTTTGCCAACTGAGATTTATTAATAGATGGTTTGCCACCTAAAGCATTGGCGCAAAGGATTACCAAAGCAGGTCTTATTCGCTTGCCAGGTGAATCCAAAAGGTAGCGGCTGATATTTAAAATTGTCTTATTCTTTACCTTACCTAATAAATTATTAAGAAGTAGCTCTACGCTAGAGATCTCTTCTTTGATAGGTTTATAGATATTTTCTAACCTCATTTCTCATCCCGTAAAAAGCTTATCTATTACAAAACTTGCACTTAACAATAAACCAATAATAAGATGCAGACCAATAGTCAATGAATTAGCCGGAAGTAACTCATGCACTTTAAGAAAGTTTACTTTAGAAGTAAAATATATCTTAAGTGCTATGGGCAATGTAAAAATAATTATGGTAGCATACAAAGGCAAAAAATTAACCAAGACTCCGATAGCTATAAATAGATATACCAGGCCCAAAAGAAAATGATAGAGCTTGATAGCGTTCTTCTTACCCAGCATCACTATAAAGGTTCTCTTGTTTGTTAATTTATCAGCTTCGTAATCTGGAAATTCGTTAATGTATAAAACAAGAGTGATTAGAATGGCTATGGGAATAGATGCAAATAGTGCAATTAAAGAAAAACGTCCTGCCTGTACATAGTAGGAACCCAAAACTACCAGTGGCCCAAAACATAATCCTACTATAAGCTCTCCTAATCCCTTGTATCCTATTCTTACAGGAGAAGCTGTGTAGAAAAAGCCACAAAATACACCTATAATACCCAGCATCAAGATTGCAATACTTTTTAATGCCCAGACTAGATATAAACCGATTATTGATCCAAAAGTAAACGATATAAATGCTGCTTGCAGAATTTTATTGGAAGGAATTAGATTGTCTTGAATTACTCGGCTGCCACCATTAAAAGGCGTAAAGTTCAGATTT
>CAZOIE010000187.1:0-4169 GCA_964579905.1 uncultured Planctomycetia bacterium | reverse complement strand
GCCTGTAGCCCTAGAAAAAGCTGCCGGTTTTCAATACGCTGAGCTTCAAACAGGAATTACTTCCGTAGATTATGTGATTAAAGACCACGTTTCCATAAAGTCCGATGGTTCAAAAGAACGTATACCTATATTTTCTGTAAAGCTGCCTGTAAAATTTGAATATTCCTCGACGCCCAAACTTTCACCCTATGCATATCTGAATTCAAAGGTTAAGAGTAGCTTGGAACAAATTCTCCCAGGATCTGTACGGATATTTTTCGCAGATTCATATATAGGTACATCAGCCATAGGAGCTATTGGTAAGAACGAGGAGTTTGATCTTTATCTTGGCATAGATGAAAATGTTAAGGTTGAGCGCGAAAAAATTGAAGAGAAGAAGGATGAGACATTCTTAGGTGCAATTAAGAAAAAAATTATTTCCGTTACATATACGTATAAACTTAGCGTAGAAAACTATAAGGCAAAAAATATTGATTTTAACCTTTTTGATAATTTACCTGTATCTCAGAATGATCAGATTAAGGTAAAGATCCTTGAAATAAGCGAAAAGCCTAAAGATAAGGATTATAAAGATAAGGTTGGTGTGATGCGTTGGAAATTTATGCTTGCACCACAAGAGACGAAAGAGATAATATTACGCTTTAAGGTTGAGCACCCAAGAGATATTGGCTATATTGGATTATAGGCTTGATTTTAATTAAGGTATGCAGTTTTAATTTTCCCTAAGCTGCTTCTCAGCATCAATTATATCCCTGTTGATAAGGCGTATGGTTTCCTTTATCCTAGATCTTAATACCTGCGATATGACACTCGCCTCCTTAATTTCACGAAGTATCTGTACGGCCATCCTAAAGTAGCGGACAATCTCACCCTCGTCCGTGTCGGTTAGATTAACTATCTTCTTAAAACTTACGCCCTTGAGCCATGCCTCAGTAGCATTTGCTAGGTGAAAATTAGGTTTTTTACTTAAGGGATAAATTCGATATTTCCTTTCCTTTTTATTTATTTCCTTTATCAGGTTTTCACACATATCTTTTATCTGTTTTAATTTTTTTGGAATGCTTGGGGGTCTTTGACTTTTTCTTGGCTCAAATACGATAGCGGTTGCCAATATACCCAGTTCGAATTTATCGAGGTGCTCCAAAAAACCTTTTTCATACAGTTCGGATGTGATTAATTCGTATCCATAGACAGCGCTTGCAAAGGCACCTTTTGACGAGAGAACCTCATTTTTAATATAACCAAGATCCTTCAAGATATTTAACTTTGATCTAATTAAATCTTGGGCTTGTTTCTTATTAAAGCTGTTTGATTGAAAGTAGTGGAGTGATAAGGGGTATATTTCGAAGAAGGAGTTTTTATATCTATCATAGAGGTTCAACACCGTCGCATAAGAATTATTAAACTGGCTATACACCTTTTCAGACTGGCCATGGATTATACGCTTTACTTCATGTAGGCTTAGATTCTTTTGTCTGACTCTACAGTATACAAAACCTTCTTTGTCCATGCCGCGCCTACCGGCCCGGCCCGCCATCTGATAAAAATCCCTGGTTTTAAGAGCTTTAATGGAGCTGCCATAATATTTTCTTAAATTATCAAAAGCAACAGACCTAGCGGGCATGTTTATTCCAAGTGCAAAGGTTTCGGTTGTAAATATAACCTTTAACAACCTGCTTGTGAATAGTCTCTCGACTACCTCTTTTAGGGTTGGGAGCATTCCGGCATGGTGATATGCTATCCCTCTTTTTATTAAGGGATATAATAAACCGGCGCCTTTTTCATTGCGAAGATCGAATCTATCGCAGAGATTGTCAAACAGCTCGATAATCTCGTTTTCCTCATGCTTATTTAGAAAGTGGTAACCTGCTAGTTCATGGGCGAGGTCTTCAGCGCGTCGTCTTCCAAATACGAAGTATATAAGCGGAAAACCCTCTTTCTGACGTATTGAATTGATAAGGGTACCTATCTTGTTCGGTATCGCATGAATTTCAAATCTTTTGTGTCTTCTTCTATGGCGATAGGAGAGAGGTTGTACATACAGCCCCTTTAATTTTTTAAGCGAGTCTACAATTTTATTTTGACACTGAAAGTAAAAATGCAAAGGTACAGGTCTTGAATTTTCAACCACAACCTTTAAAGTTGTCTTGTGTATTTTTTCTATCCAATGGCAAAACTCTTTTATGTTTGGTATTGTTGCAGAGAGGCATAAAATCCTCATGTGTTTAGGCATGAATATGAGGGATTCCTCCCAAACCGTTCCACGCTCGTGGTTATCTATATAATGTACTTCGTCAAATATGACCAACGGTATTTTTTGAGAGTCCCAGATTCCTGAAGAATCTTATTGCGGAATATCTCGGTTGTCATAATAAGTACATGTGCTTGCGGGTTTATAGAGACGTCGCCGGTTAAGATTCCGATATTTTCACCGAATAGCCCTTTGAAGTCTCTGAATTTTTGATTGGAAAGGGCCTTAATCGGGGCTGTGTATATCACACCTTCCTTTTTATTTATGGAGGTCTCTATTATATGCTCAGCGATTACAGTCTTACCTGCCCCAGTCGGCGCAGAAACAATTACCGAGAATCCTTGATTGATGTAACCGATGGCCTCCTTTTGAAATTTATCATAATCCATACAAGCTATTATATTTTAAACAGTCAGCTTTGGCCAACTATTTTATAATTTTTCTTTTAAATTGGAGTGTTAATGATAAAATAAGACCGCAAAGGAGGATGTATGGTTTCCAACAGAGAGTTTATTTTAAGACTCTTTCTTATAATAGCCTCAGTTTTTTTGATATTTTGTATCGCGGAAGTGGGTTTAGGTCTTTCAGGGTATTATTACACGCCACTTAAGATACAGAACTTAGGCAGGGAGATTAAAGGCTTGGGAAAATGTGATTTTAGAAAATTTCATGCATATGATGATAAAGATTATGTGTTTGACCCAGGCCTTATTTGGAGACCAAAGAATTCATATGGATTTTTTAATGCCCAGGGATTTAGAGGATCAAAGATAAGTATCCCCAAAGAGAACGACTATTATATTTTTACCCTTGGAGATTCAGATACATTTGGCTGGAGGGAAAAAGGGTCACATTGGCCAGGGTACTTAGAAAGATTATTAAGGAAGGATAATCCAAAGATAAAAGTTGTAAATGCAGGAATTCCTGGCTATAGTTTATTTCAGGGACACAGACGCTTTAAGGAAATCTTGGAATTTAAACCAGATATGATAATTATGGGCTTTGGCGCGAACGATGGCCATAGAGTTACGATTTCCGACAAAGAATATGTCTCGAGCAAAAAATTTTTTGAATCCAATTTTTATCAGTCAAGAGTTATACAATTACTTATTGCTTTTTGCGATATAGTAATGGTGAAGGCCAAAGGCAAAAATAAAGTTGTTCCGAGAGTAAGTCTAGAGGATTTTGAATACTACCTAAACGATATAATAACGCGTGCTAACAGGCAAAATATAAGAGTGATTCTACTTACAAGGCATTTTGCATTTGGAGCATCTCATGAGTTGTCATGGAAGAATTTTACACCTCACTATAACAAAATCACATCAAGGGTTTCGAAAGAGAGAGATATTTCTTTAGTAGATATTCATTCATATTTTCAGGATAGGCAAAATTATTTTGTAAATGATTCTCATCTTAGCGATGAGGGATATAGGATTGTAGCAAATTTGATTTATGATAAGATTAGGCATGTTATATCTAAATAAAGGAGGAGAAGGCTATGTTGGATAAATTTAAAGCGCTTATGGATATGAAGAATAAAATGGCGAAAATTAAGGAGGAATTGGATAGCACCATATTTGAAATTGCAAGCTCCGATGGGTTGGTTAAGATATCTATGAGTGCTTCGCAGGAACTCAAAAATATTACAGTGCAGTCTAACTTACCAGAAAATGAGAGTGCATTGCTTGAGGAGGCTGTAAAGGATAGCATTAATCGAGCAATTAAACGCTCACATGAGATTTCAGCACAAAAAACAAGGGAAATTACCGGACTAAACATACCGGGTATGATGTAAATGAATAAATTTAAGCTCGTAAGCCCGTATAAACCTGTTGCCGATCAGCCAAATGCCATAAGGCAGTTGACCAGCGGTATCCTTTCCAATAAGAAACATCAAACCCTTTTGGGAGTAACG
>CAZOIE010000186.1:0-4177 GCA_964579905.1 uncultured Planctomycetia bacterium | reverse complement strand
TTTAACTAGTATGTTTTTTAAAACCGGTTTTTCTAAGATTTCTCCCACTAAGGTAGACAAAATCTCAGATTGATTGAACCCTCTTTGTCTTGATTTAGCTTTAGATAAGGGTACAGGTATTATAATATCTATTACATTTATGTCTATAGTTTTTTCAAGTTTCAAAAAATCTGATAATATTTTTTTGAAAAAAGGAAGAAGGTACATGCTGTCTGAATACTTAAACCTTAAAATAGCATTTTTTATGGTGTTTTCATAGATACAGCAAGAAAAAGCTTGGTTAAAAACAAAGTTCCTCTTTTTGCATTCACTGCAGATATTACTGTATGCCCATTCCTTTATTAAGGGTTTTGAGCATTTATTACAATAGGGGGGTTTGTTCAATTTAATTGCTCCAAAGCAATCCTCGCAAATAGGTATATCGCCAGGGAGTTTTTTATTGCATGAAAGGCAGTTTACAGGATAGAGTATGCCAAGAAAGCTTTTTAGGTATTTTTTTACCGTTAATTCAATCTGCATGTCATTTACCCGAAATTTTTATGATTATAGCACTGGAACATGAATTTATCAAGGAAAACAAAATCTGAAATAAGGTCAATTGAGAGTTCAATGAGGAATAACTAGTATTATTAATAGAGGTATTACTAATAATAACCCTCTTTATAGCGGTTATAATATTAATAGTAATAGTATAGAATTTGTCTTGACGGTTGGATTTGGTAGGCATATAATACAGAAAAGTTATGAAAGAAAGGCAAAAAACATGAAAAAGAATACATATAAACGCAGAAATTACCTTATAAACAAGAAATTGCAGCTTAAATATGCCACTATGTTGATGGTAACCTTAAGCCTTATCTCTTTATTTGTAGGCATGGTGTTGTATGTTGGCATATGGAAGTTTGTGGCAAAAGAGTTTTCTGAAATAATAGTTGCTCAGAAGATATCGACAGCCCAAAGGATAATTTCATATGAATCGGCCAGATACGGTAAACCACAGGCATCGGTTGATGAGCCAGGTAGAGTATTAGAGGAAGCAAAGCGCTTAAGTGAGCATGAAAAGGATTCTATAAAGATGATATTAAAAAGAGTAGGCGTGAGGCTCATACCAAGGCTTATGGTTATAGTGCTATGTATTGGAGCAGCCAGCATATTTTTGAGTCATAGAATAGCAGGTCCTTTGTACAGGTTTAAGAAAAATATTAAAGAGATATCGGATGGTAACCTTGGCGTTAGGTTTGAGCTGAGGAAGAAGGATGAGCTTCATGAATTAGCCAATGAGCTTTCTGTAATGACCAATAGATTCTCGGATATCATAATTAAGCTCAAAAATCTTTCAGAGGATCTTAATAGGCAGACACAGGAGTTATCCAGCTCAATTAAAGGGATTCCCTCGCCTGATAATAAAACTCCCGAGGACTTGTCCAACAAAATAATCGCCATATCAAAAGAGATTGAAAATCTCTCTAACACCCTAACAATTAAGAAAGACAACGCTTAATATGAATTTTAAGAAATTATTTCTTTTTACGCTAGTTTTTTTATTGCTTCAGGGTAGTCTATTGTATGCGCAGGATCTTACTGATGAAGAGTTCTTGGATATGCTGGAGCGTGATTCCTTTGCATTTTTCTGGAATGAGGTAGATCCAACAAGCGGTCTTATAAAGGATTCTACCAGCGCAGGTTCTCCGTGCAGTATAGCGGCTGTTGGATTTGGCTTGGTCGGAATTTGCATAGCAGAGAAAAGAGGTTGGGTTAGTTATGAGGATGCATATGAGAGGGTCCTTACTACTTTAAAAACCTTCTACAGCCAGTTGAAACATAAGAATGGATTTTTCTATCACTTTGTTGATATGGAGACGGGTAGGCGAGTTTGGAACTCTGAAATTTCATCAATCGATACCGCTATATTCATTGCAGGAGCGCTGTTTTGCGGAGAGTATTTTAAGGATACAAAGATTGAAAGACTGGCAGATAAATTATACAGGCGTATAAATTGGCAATGGATGTTAAATCAAAGGGAGTATTTATGTATGGGGTGGAAGCCTGAAAGCGGTTTTTTGCCTTATTACTGGGACTCCTATAATGAGCTGATCCTTCTTTATGCACTAGCAATAGGTTCTCCAACGCATCCTATACCTGAGTCTACGTGGAAGAGCTGGAAAAGACCAACAGGCACCTATGACGATTACACCTTTGTTTACTCATATTCAGGAAGCCTCTTTACGTACCAGTATTCACATGCCTGGATAAATTTTGAAGAACTTTGGGATGATGAAATAAACTACTGGGATAATTCTGTTAGTGCAATAAATGCAAACAGACAGTTTTGTATTGATAATAAGGATGATTTTATAACATACAATGAACTTTGCTGGGGGTTAACCGCATGCTTGGGCCCAGACGGTTACAAGGCATATGGTTCCGAGCCAGGCACAGGTCTTCACGATGGCACCATTGCCCCAAGTGCGGCAGGTGGCTCTATTCCGTTTGCAAGAGAAGCTTCGATTTCCGCAATGAGGTATATGTATGATAATTTCGGCGGCAAGCTTTATGGAAGGTATGGTTTCAAGGACGCCTTTAATCTATCGCGTAAATGGTGGGCGGATGATTATTTAGGTATAGATCAGGGAATTATTGTACTTATGATTGAAAATGCAAGGACCGGTATGGTGTGGGAGTATTTTATGAAGAACGAGGCAATACAGACATGGATAAAAAAATGCATGAGCCAGGGTCCTGGGATTTCTATAGCTAAGGAACAGCATAATGTTAAAGGTAATTAATAAGGGTGGAGTTGAGTTATTTAATCAATCGGGCAAGTTTGCAAGGCACCTGAGATTTGAGAAGACTACCTTTATTTTGGTTGCAGCACTTTTGATTTGCGTTGGAATAGTTTTTATCAAGGCTGTCAAAATATGTGAGCGCTCGGTTGATAGATATAACGATTCATTGATAGAACTTCATCAGAGCATTGATCCTGCTGAGATAACAGGCTCAGTAGGTAAATAAAACTTTTAAAAAGAAAAACATTTAAAAGAGGAGGGTGTTATGCAAAAGATGGTTAAAACGTTCCAAAAGAACAAGTTTCAGGAGGTGAGGGTCGGTATAACCGAGTTTCGTAATAACGACCTGATCGACATAAGGGTATGGACAGATAGCCCAAGCTCCGAAGAGAGGGTGCCAACCGCCAAGGGCGTAAGCATTAATGTTTCGCACTTTACAGAGCTTAAAGAAGCAGTTATAGCGCTGGAGGCCGAATTAAAACAGAATAACCTAATATAATTGAAATACAGCTGAGATCAAAATTGTTTAGGGGCACCTGGAGTGTGTCCTAATTCAAAAATCTTTTAATAGGGAATAACTTTGAGCAAAGTTAAAGATTGTTTACTACTTATAGCTGTAACAATATTTTTAATCCTAACATCCACACTTTTTTCTACCGAATTATCTTTTGCTGCCGAGAGTTCCTTTGTGAGACCGGGAATGCTAGAGCAGATTTCCTATAAGTTAAAGTATAAGGGAATAAAGATAGGTAGCTCTATTATGACTTTGCATCCTGAGGCTGATCTAGAAGGAAAAGAGGTTATCCTTATAACCTTTGATACAGATACAGCTTTTTTTGATGATCTTGAGAAGATATACATTGATAAAATATCGCACCTTCCTATTAGGGTTGAGAGAGATATAAAGCATCTTGGCAGACAAACCTTCATAACTGAAGAATATAATCAGCGAGATGGTAGCGTCACTATCTATAAAAAAGGTAAGGACCCAATAATCATAAATAAAGGTAAGAATATTCAGAATCCGATAAGCATGATCTTTCATGTTCGCTCACTAAAAAGTTTCGACAGGGATACTAAAATACCTGTTACGCTTCCACTGCTTGAGATTGAGACCGGATTTGAAAGGATAAGGAAAGTAAAGGTACCTGCGGGTAGGTATAGAGCATTTTTGTTTAGGAGCAATCCTGATAAATTTAGTTTTTGGTTAAGCAACGATGAAAGGAAGCTCCCGCTTAAGTTTAAGGTTCCTGGCGTTATGGGATATTCTGCCTCAATGAAAGAGGTAAAGTATATACCTTATGAAGAACATAATAAAGAAGGGAGGTTGGAATGAAAAAAAGAGGATTTACGCTTACCGAGATTGTAATTGCGGCGGTAGTGATTGTTAT
>CAZOIE010000185.1:0-4199 GCA_964579905.1 uncultured Planctomycetia bacterium | reverse complement strand
TATCTGTTCAGTTGGCGATACTTCAGTCATTTGGTGGTAAAGATTTATCAGGCATTGATTAAGCTTGAGCCCAGCATCAATTATATCATCAACTCCACTATTTTCGTCAATCTTCAGGTCTTCAAAACAGTTACAGGTGGCGTATTCAGGTTCATATTTCATCCATGTATCTGTAATCTGTTTTTCCTGCTCACTCGTAATCTTGCTTAAATCTACTTTTAAAATCTCCTCATGCCTTGCCATATAATCTACCAGCAATTTAACGGCTTCCTTGCCAGATGTATTTTCAATCTTCGAGTAAAAATCAACAAGCATTTTATGGAACTCTACGGCACGGTTTAAAATATCTTTAACCTGCAAATAAGCCATAACCCCCTCCTCCTTATAGTAAAATAGATTTCAAAAGAAGTTTAGGTCATTAGAGTTATTTATATGCTATCGAAATAATATATCACATATGGCTAAATGATTCTTGGATAGGGTTAGTATTAACCAACCCTATCTTTGCCAAAAAGTAACGTTAGCTACATTCACATATGCGATAATGATTCTTGAATTAGAGGTAGTATTACCTCAATTTCATCCTTTGATAATCTTCCAAGCTTAGCAAAACGTAGATTACCATCTGCATCTCTATTTTCTCTAGAAATCTGCAGTTTTTTCTCACCCTTATTGTAAGAATATACGCTTACTGTTATTCTTCCATTCTCAAAATCCTGTGATTTTGAAAACAATTTTTCATCCAAACTGCTATCGTATCCCGGCATTCCATCCTCCTTTTGTAATTTAAAATAATGTGCTTTTGTGCTAAGTTTTTCGCGCTCTACTACTTCTTCTGTATACTTTAGTAAAACGCAGTTGATCTCTATCATCCAGTTGACTTAATTCCTTTATCATCTCTCTGGATAGGTTAAACGTCTTCCTCTTGGGAAAACCTGAAAATGCATTAACATCTATAACATAAACATCCTCAAAATGCTTATCCGGTATAATATCGATTCCAGCCAGTCTAATATTAAGTACGCTCGATAGCCTCTCAGCAACCGATGTCGCCCTGTAAATTAAATGCTTTGGCAATATTTTCATAAGCGCGGGGTCTCCCACTCCACCCTGTGAGATATTGGTCGTTATCTTATCTGGTGCGTTCTCCCTCGGATATATATAAAGGGTCTTATTGAAAAAGGTATAAATCCTAAGATCAACCTTGTTTCCATACAATATTGGCGTATCAACTGCCTCCTGAATCAAGATATCATGCTTAAGCAGCTCCTTAAGAAAGGGGTTGTTTCCAGTTATGTGCCTAAATTTCCATCCGTGATCGGATTTTCTACTTATAATCTTCCCTTTTCTAAAGTTAAAATTTGTTTCCCAGCTAGAGAAGCTTAGGAAAGTAATACCTTTACCCATCGAACCAAATCGAGGTTTTAGGAAAAAATCGGTGCCTGTGGCCAGTTTATCTTGAATCTCTTTTATACCTAATGTCTTATATAGTACCGGTTGAGGTATATGGTGCTCTGAGAGTGTATTAGTAATATTTATCTTATCTCTTATAAAACCACACAGCCGTGGATCATTGATAAAAAGAACCTCTTTAGCGGCAAAGTATTCCTTGATATTCTTCTCTATAACATTCCAGAATTTGATAAACTTCTTGCAGAAGGTGCGATTTCCGTAGATACCTTCATATTTCTTGTGCTCAATATGCTTATCCCAATAAACAAATGGAAAAAAGAAAAAGATGATTATCTTGTCTGTCTGAATTGGGGGAACCTCCCCTTTTAGGAACTGCTTATAGTTGACGGTATAATAGTCAAACCCATAGCGACCACAGTAAGAGGCTTCTTGATTAAACTTAAGATATGAGTCATAATCAGGCTCATCGCCAACAGCCAAAATTGCAATATTTCTTCTTAATCTACTCACATTATTACCCTTCTTTAAAATTAGAAGTAGTAATTATAACACTAAATAAGAATTTAACAAAGGATATATTCACAAAAACTTATAAAGATAATTAAAACTTTTCATTAGCCGACCATTCTGGGTAATAACGCCAGAACGAATCTCCTTAGGAAGCGCCATATGATTCGTAACGTCCTTTATGCCGTGAACTGCGATTTGATAAACATAGTCTCGAATAAGAGAGCCAAATTCAAAAGAGGAATCCTTAGGAAGTTCAGCCGGCAGATTATCCACCGATAATATAGTTATCCCTTTTGACTTATACCCATCTTTAAATGTGTCACTTGTAAAATCATATGTAAAAACGGAGTCTGGGGGAGTTGTTGTTTTATAGTTAAACTCGATACTCCCATTAACATCGCATGATATATCACCTATAAACTCTAAGCGTGAATTTTTCTTTCTAATCAATCCCTTAACCATGTCCTTGGTAACCAACCTTGGGTAGCGACTATCCCAATAACTTGTATGGATAAGCATATTCAGATAAGGGATGTATTTGTCCAGATTAGACTCAAACCGCTTGGGATGCTTTATGTACTCCTCAAAATAAAATCCCTTCCCACTCTTTGAACGCAGTTTCTCCTCTCTTAAGAAGACAATCTTATAGTGGGCATTACGACTCTTTCGCTTCTTGAGCAAAAAATCACCTATATCTTGCGGATGAATCTCGACGGGATCAAGTAAGCCATATATTTCCTGAGCCCCCCTTGATACATTCCCATGGCCCGTGATACCTATAATAAATGGGGTTATTCGCCTGTCAAGGCCCTCGCTTTTAATTTTCCTACCAAGCTTTATCATGGCCGACTTTAACGAATTTAAGGAACTATATTTATATGCAGGTCTTATAGAAGAAAACGGGTTCTTTATACCCTTCCATTTTAGTTTTTTACCAAGATAGTGAAGGCTATCAACAATTCCACATATACCGGCAAATCTCCCAAAATACACGAGGCGTCTACCCTGCATATCAACAATCTTTTCATAGTCTATTAAGGTAACTTTATCTCGAAGACATCTTTTAAGGAGCTTCATATTATCCAGTTGCCCTTTTGCGGTATGCGAAAACACCATATATATCTTCTTTTTCTGCACCGAGTCGACCAACGGCCCCTTAATACCTAGGAGGAGATCTGCTCTTTTTAAATTCTTTAAAACCCTGGCACCGGCTTTCTTGAATTGATTATCACTAAAAACCCTTTTATCGCTTGATTCCAACTCTACCTGTATGCCGCGCTTAGTAAGCCAAGCCACATCCGATGGAACAAGCGGACTCCTACGCTCATTTTCCTTTGCTTCTTTTAAAATTCCAACAGTTAAATTTTTTCTCATTATAGATTATTAACTTTACAGGATAGGGCTATCAATTCTTAAGAGGGATCTTATGCGTCTTCTCAAAAGAAAGAAAATAAATATTATCAGAAATTTCGAAAGGAACTTCGAATTTCTTCAGCTTTGGCCCATGGATAAAAACTGTAACATGCCTATCTGTTACCTCCAGTGATATATTCTTCTGCTTGTAGCAGAATTTTAACTTTATGCTCCGCCAATTATGAGGAAGGGCCGGTGCAATCCTAACTCTATCGCTCAGGATTCTTATACCGGCAAAACCCCTCATAACAACATCTATTGAACCCCCCATTACACCTACGTGAATCCCTTCAAGTGTTGTTCCTCCTTGCGAATCGTATACATCCGATTTAAGTACATCCAAGAACCACTGCCACTGCCCCTTATAGCTGCCAATTACATTAGCTATATAACACAGGATAACCTTACTCAAGGTAGAGCCATGCGAGGTCCTTTTTACATAGTAGTCATAGGTTTTTCTTAAGATGTCCCTACTAAAGGTATAGCCAAGTCTTCGGAAAACGTCTTTTACCTCGTTTATTGAAAAAAGGTAAAAGAGCATTAGTGCATCTGGCTGCTTGGATAGCTTATAGTCATCAGGAGAGCGACCCTCGGCCTTCAAAATTCTATCTAGTCGTCCTATCTTCTCATATTTTGCTTTATACGCCTTCCAATCCAACTCCTTCAGCTTAAAATAGCCGTCAAACTGACTAATAACACCATCATTTCTAATAATGATGTTCATCTTCTTAACAATATCACCCCAACGCTTTATCTCTTTTTTCTTAAGCTTTATCTTTTTGAGAATTCGGTTCTTATTGGAGGTTGATAAAACAGAAAGGATTTCTTTTGCCCGAAGCAGTGTCCATACTATCAAGAAATTG
>CAZOIE010000184.1:0-4206 GCA_964579905.1 uncultured Planctomycetia bacterium | reverse complement strand
AAATGGATATCGTCAATAAGCAGGATATCCACAGACCTGTACTTCTCTCTAAACTTTGGGGTGGTTCTATTAGATATGGCGCTTATTAATTGGTTGGTAAATCTTTCGCTCGAGATATAGATAAAATTTGAACTGGGAACTTTTTTGTAGACGTGATGTCCTATCGCCTGCATCAGATGAGTTTTGCCGAGCCCTACCCCGCCATAGATAAACAGTGGATTGTATGATCTTCCCGGAGACTCTGCAACGGCAAGGCCAGCCGCGTGGGAAAAACGATTGCCAGATCCAATTACAAAATTTTCAAATGTGTACTTAGGATTAAGATAAAGATTGGAATTTTTGCGGTTGGGATCGAGAGAATTTTCGCTTCCAGCCCCAACTCTATGCTTGTTAAAGTTATTCACAGTCAGCCTACATTGATTTTCTTATATCGGTTAAAGACCTAAAAAGCAATTGCCCAGTATTTTTTATCGGTTCTGTATTACAACGCAACATGTTGTCTTTAAAGAGGTTGCGTAAAAAAAGCGCCTTAAACTGTAGCAGATTTACTCAAGCCTCATGTTTCACATTTTCAACAACATAGAAAATTAGCAACAAAAGAATAAAGTTATTAACAGCTTGCTAACAAACTAAATGAACGTTAATTAAACCACTTAAAGGAAGAGTTGTCAACAAAAATTTTGAAAAGAGAATAATCATAGCAGGGCGACGAAGTAAATTAAACATATGTTATTCAATATTTCATGGCACGTTCGACGGAACCTGCAGCAAAAAGAGGATTGAGGGTTACATCCGATTATAGGGGCTATTTATAAAATTATTTTTATTTTTCTTGACTTAATTCTTATTTATGATAAAATTTTCGATTTACACCATTCTGCTAGGTCACCATGAACATAATTGTAAGTGGAAGTAGATAGATAAAAAGAAAGGCCTACAAATGAAAAAGAATTTACGACCAAAAAGCAATCGTAAAAGAAAAAGAACCCACGGCTTTAAAAAAAGAGCATCGACGCGCGGCGGCAAGCTTGTTCTTAAGCGTAGGCGACAGAAGGGAAGAAAGAAGCTGTCCCCATAGGTAGGACTAAAATCATAACAAGCTGTAATTAAAAGAGTTATGAAAAAAGACTATTTAAGGCTAAGGGCAAATCGAGATTTTAAGAGCGTTTTTGAGAACGGAGACTTTGCCAAGGGAAAATTCTTGAAGGTCGGCGTCCTTAAAAACTCACTAAAGAGTAATAGGTTTGGTGTGTGCATACCGAGGGTTTTGACAAAAAGTGCAGTTACAAGGAATACGCTGAAAAGACGAACAAGAGAAGCGTTTAGGATGAACGCTAACAAAATTAAAAGCGGACTGGATGTTGTGGCTGTTTTAAGATCCGGTACGAGCAACCCCAAAGAGAGCAGTCCTCAAGAGGGCAAGCTGCACAAAAAGAAAATAGCAGGCATCTTGACCTATGAGGTAATCAACGATGGCCTTTTGGAGCTTTTGGGAAAATTGGGCTGTTTGAGCAAATGAGGCAGATCATAATCAGCGCTATAAAGCTTTATCATAACGCCTTTTCTAGCAATGTGTTACAGCGTTGTAGATATTACCCAAGTTGCTCCCAATATGCAGTAGATGCTATAAACGAAAAAGGCGTTGCCAGGGGATTATTTGCTGCGCTTGGACGCATTATTAGATGCAACCCTTTTTCAGCAGGTGGATTCGACCCTGCGACACCTGAATCCTACAAAGAAAGGGAAGATAGGAAATAGACTATGGAGAAGAAATTTTTAATAGCAATAGCCCTTTCAGTACTTATCCTAACCATTTATCCCTCAATGGTTAAGAAATATTTCCCGCAGAAAGAGACCGTTCCTGGCCGTAGGCGCACAACGCTTATGTCAGAATCCGAAGCCAAACTTAAAAAATTACCTACCGTTCAAAAGACAGCGGAAATGCCGATAAAGTTTCCAGGCGAGAAAGAGGTGGAGCTTGACAATTCATCTGTAAGGATTGTCTTCTCAAATATTGCCGGCGGCATAAATAAGGTCTACCTAAAAAAAGTAGGCGGCCTAGGAGACAAAGAGCTTCTTTTACTAGATGCTAGCTCGAAGGTGAACAAGCCGCTATCCTTTATTGCTGAGGATGGGTCTTCCGGTACAACTAAACCAGGGCTTAACTTCTCAAAGGGAGCTGACAGGATATTTTTTAGCTCAACGGTCGGCAACAATATAAACATAGAGAAGACGGTGGGATTTGTTGATGACGGTGGCGAAGCCGCCTTGAGGATGGACATTAAACTCAAAAACAGCTCTGATAAAACGCAACAGCTCAACTATAAGATTATAGGGCCAGCGACATTGAATCCAGAGCGAAAACAAGATGAAAGATTTGTTGAGTTTACCATGAAATCCCCTAAAAAGATTTTGCGAGCACCTGCGTATAAGGCCAAAAAGGCAAGGGATTTTGACGGAACATTTTCTTGGGTATCTTCGAAAAACCGGTATTATTGTTTTGTCATAAGACCATTGATCGAAAAGCTGGACGGTCTTTCTATGGATGTTGAGGGTAAGAAATGGGCATTTATTGATCTCGACAATAGCAGCCTTACAATAGAGCCAATGCAGACGCTTGAGGTTTCATATCTGATATATATAGGGTCCATAACACGCTCAGAATTAAAGAGATACGAACTGGAAGATGTATCAAATATGGGGATGCTTGACCCTATCTCAAGACTCCTTTTTTCAATTTTGTCCATGCTCTATAGAGTTACTCGCAGCTATGGTATAGCTATAATATTGCTTACATTTTTAATGAGTATGATTCTTTTTCCGCTGTCTTTCAAAAGCATGAAATCTATGCAGCACATGCAAAAGATGCAGCCGCAGGTGGAAAGGATAAGAAAGCAATATAAGGACAATCCTCAGAAAATGAACAAGGAAATCATGGAGTTTTACAAGAAAAATAAACTGAATCCTTTCGGAGGGTGCCTTCCAATGCTGCTTCAGCTGCCAATATTTATCTCGCTATATCAGCTTATCTTAAGATCCGTTGAGCTTAGAGGAGCGACCTTTCTATGGATAAAAGACCTATCGCTACCCGATAGACTCGGAATTCCATTCACATTACCACTATTGGGAAACCACATTAATCTGTTGCCCCTTTTGATGATTATGGCCATGTTTGTTCAACAGAGATTTACCAACCCCATGGCTAAATCAAAGGATGATCAGGCGAAAATGCTGTCGTTCATAATGCCTATAATGTTCGGTTTTATTTTCTATAATTTTGCATCGGCCCTGGTATTGTACTGGCTTACCAATACAATAATAATGTCAACCATGCAATTTGTGCTTCTAAGACCGGCCTTGGCAACAAAAGGAGAGGATGCGTCTTAACATAGAGGTGTAACCAAGTACGCACCCCTGTGGGGCAGCCACAATAGCCACCCAAAAACAACTCACAAATGGAAAAACCAAGCAAATAAGGGTACTTTTTTCGAAATTTTGCCAAAAAATATCAAAAATGAGCAAAAAAACAAGATTTGTTGAAGTAGAAGCCCCAACAAGGGAAGAAGCCATACACATTGCAATTGAATCGCTCGGAGCCGATAGAAAGGCCGTTATAATTAAGATACTGCGAGAAGAAAAGAAGGGGCTTTTTGGAAAAGAGGGATTTAAGCCAGTGAAGATAAGGGTTACTCTAAAGGAGGACGAGATCTTTGATGTATAAGTTTGATAAAGCATACGATGTAATTGTAATAGGTTCTGGACATGCAGGCTGTGAAGCAGCTCTTGCTACGAGCCGAATGGGATTTTTTACCCTTATGCTTACTATGAATCTAGATGCAATTGCACAGATGTCCTGCAACCCTGCTATTGGAGGCCTTGCAAAGGGGCACCTTGTGCGGGAAATAGATGCCCTGGGTGGCGAGATGGGCAAGGTTATAGACAAGACCGGCATACAGTTTAGGATGCTAAACAGGAGCAAGGGCCCTGCAGTTTGGGCGCCTCGTGCACAGGCCGATAAGAAGGCATACCAGGTTGAGATGAAAAAAGTCCTGGAAAACCAGCCAAATCTCGAAATAAAGCAGCAAATTGTTGATTCACTTCTGGTTAAAAATAATAAGATTTTCGGAGTTAAGACACAAACAGGCATAGAATTATTGTCAAATATCGTAATCTGCACCACAGGAACCTTTTTGAATGGACTGATAC
>CAZOIE010000183.1:0-4247 GCA_964579905.1 uncultured Planctomycetia bacterium | reverse complement strand
CATGGTTTGCAGTTTAATTACCTTTTAAATGCTACTTGTCTTGGGAATGAGGAGCTTACAAGAAAAGGGCAGAAGAGGCTACGCAAGCTACTTGATTGGTTAAGCGATCTAGAAATAGATGCAGTTACCGTTAGTATACCCTATCTTCTGCAGTTTATTAAAAAACAATATCCGCACTTTAAAGTGAATATTTCCGGGCAGGTAGGCGTTAATAATCCTCGTAGGGCTAAGTTTTGGGAGGAGTTGGGTGCAGATAAAATAACGCTTGGTGTTATTGATACAAACAGGGATTTTAAGCTACTCAAGCAGATCAGAAAATCGGTAAATTGTAATTTACAGCTTATAGTGAATACTCCCTGCTTATATAGTTGCCCCACGTACTCATACCATGCAAACGCAACCTGCCATGCTTCTCAGGCTCACCATAAAACAAAAGGATTTTTTATAGATTACTGTCGCTTAACCTGCTCGTATAGGCAGACCAAGAATTTCATGGATCTCATAAGGGGAACGTGGATTCGCCCAGAGGATATCCATCATTATGAAAAAATAGGAATAGATTTTGTAAAATTTGTAGACCGCAATATGCCATCAAGTCTAATATGCTCGATTGTAAATGCATATACAGATAGAAAATACGATGGAAATTTATTAGATTTACTTCCTAGGGTTACAAAGAATATAAAGCTACAAAGATTAGGTTTATTCCACATGTTTTTTTATTACTTTCATCCATTAAAAGTAAATGTAATTAGATTGGCCAAGAAAAAAGAATTGTTGACGAGAGAAACAAACGTTTATATAGATAACCGGAAATTAGATGGCTTTATTAATCGATTTATCGAAAAAAGTTGTTATGATGTTTTCTGTGAAGAGTGCGGGTATTGTGAAGATTTTGCCAAAAAGGCGGTAAGGGTTGTAAATGAGGGAGAACATAAATTGTTACTTAATGGTTATAAAAAATATAGAGATGAGATAATAACCGGGAGTTTGTTCAAGTACTGTAAAAGCTAAAAAATGAAAAAGAAGTTTATATTTATTAGACCACCTCGCTACATGTGGCCAGTAATAAACGAGTCGGATAATTTTCTCCTTCCACTTTCATATCCCTGCCTGGCAAGTGTTCTTAAGAAATACGTGGAAGATTTGGATGTAAGAATAGTAGATTGCCTTCCACTTAAAATAGGGTGGAAGTCCCTTGCCAAGATCTTGAATGATGAAAAGCCTGATTTTATAGGTATAGGAGAAGAGGCGCTTTATCATCATGAGTCTATTAGGGCATCAAAGCTGGCAAAAGAAATAAACCCTAACGTTGCTACTATAGCAGGGGGCCATTTTTTTTCGAATATGGTTGAATACAGCCTGAACAATTACCCTGTTGATTATATTGTGAAGTATGAAGGCGAATATACATTACTTGAACTGATTCAAACATTGTTAAGTGGGGGAGATGTTGCACAGGTAAGGGGCATTGCCTTTAAAAGAGGCAAAGAGATATTGCATACACCACCAAGGCCGTTAGTTGAAAATTTAGACGAATTTCCTATAGCCAGTTATGAACTCATGCCTATGGGGAAGTATGCACCATTTGGGTATCTCTGGCCACAAAGTGCTACCATAGAGCATTCAAGGGGGTGCATTGATAAATGTAAATTTTGCTCGCTTTGGACCTTATGGGGAGAGCACGGAGATTCCGATAATCCCTCGGATGTAAAACCTAGATACAGAACAAAATCCGTTGAGCGCAGCATTGAGGAAGTAGAGATATTGTATAAAAAGTATAATAGAAGGTATCTTCTTTGGGCAGACCCAACCTGGAATGTTGACCCAAAATGGAACGATAAGTTTTGCGATGAATTACTGAAAAGGAACTTCAAGGATTTATACTGGTGGGCATTCTTGAGAGCCGATTATATTGTGAGAGATGAGAAGTTAGGTATTCTGGAAAAAATGGTAAAGTCAGGATTAATTCATCCATTAATAGGGATAGAGAGGGTAGAGGAAAGGGATCTAAAATGGGTTGGGAAGAGTGGATATTCTAGGGATCTTACAAAAGAGGCTTATGAAATATTCAGAAAAAGATATCCTCATGTATTTAGACAAGGTACAATCTTAACCTGTATTCGAACCGAAACAAAAGAGTCTATGAATAATATGCTAAAATATGCAATAGAACTGAAAGTTGACTATCCTGCATTTCATCCAGTTGCACCTGTGCCTGGTACGGTTCTTTTTGATGAGGCAAGAGAAAAAGGCTGGCTTAAGATATCGGATTTCAAGAGGTATGATTGGTATACTCCCATTATGTCCTCAGAGACCCTCTCGCGAGACGAACTTGCCAGACTTAATATGGAACTGAACAAAAAGTTTGTATTATACAGGCCTCACTGGGCAATCAAAGGCCTTCTTTCACTCAATAAACATAGAAGAGGACTTTACTGGTGGTTTTTCAGGGTTACGCTCAAGATGCTCCTTTTAGATATAAGAGATTTTATATTAGGTAAAAAAAATTTTGAAGGCATAACGGGTTTTATGCGTTTAAGGCGGCCTAAATGGTATGAATCCTAGTGCTAAATAATTTTTGATGAAAAAATTTTTGAGAACAAATAGTGGTTTATTGAATAAGCTGATAATCGGACTAATCATAACGTCATTATTTTTTTTATGCCTCGAGCTCCTATTCAATTTTATCAGTTTTAATTTGGACCCAGATGTGGAATTTACAACAAGAGGAACCAAGTCTATTATTTCTGGGAATGACCGTATATTTGAAAAAGATCCTGTCTTATTTTGGAGGCCAAGCAAACTTCGTGAATTTAGGGGAAGAGAACATAAAATTTTGAAGGACGAGGATTGTATTCGTATCGTATGCTTAGGAGATAGCACCACTGAGGGCTACAGGCTTAAGCTAGCAGAAACATATCCGTATATCCTAGAAACTTTATTAAATAAAGGCCGAAATAGTAATAAATTTGAAGTGATAAATGCCGGAGTCGCAGGATATTCATCATTACAATCTCTGCGTTATTTCAAAAAGAGGATTATGCAATATGATCCAGATATAATTACCTTGCAACTTGGCTTAAATGATATGAGGCCCGCCGTAGTTTGCGCTGATAAGGATAAGGGTGAATTTATAAACGTAGCAGATAAATTAAATACAGATTTATTTAACGTTTTAAACAAAAGTGCATTATTTAGGTTTTTAGTATATCTTAATGGTCGGGTACTTCATCGTATTGGCAAAATAAAAGATAATAATGGTAGGCCTATAAGGCGTGTTGAGCCAGACGATTTTTACAATAATTATGTAGAATTAATAAAGATAGCAAACCAAAATAAAATAGCAGTGGTTTTATTGACCCTTCAGAATAAGCACCATAATGATAATGAGTACAATAGTATAGTATGGGCCATTGCCCAGGCTTATAACATACCAATTGCTGACATTTGCTCGATATTTTGGAACAGCAGAGAAAAGGATTTATTTATAGATGATATTCATCCCACGGCTCTAGGCAATCAGATTATAGCCAGTGAGATTTATGAGATTATTAATCTAAATAGCTATAAGGAGAGACAAATTTGAAATTTTCCGTTCCCACTAACTGGCAAGATGATTTACTATCTGATATAAAAAAGAAAGATGTGGTAGAGGTATATGGAAAGCTCGCCAAAGACTATATAGGAGGTGGAAGGGCATCGGCGATAATACCTAATCCATCAAAGAAAAAAGCTGTACAACACATAAGAGATTTATCTAAAAATGGCTTTAAATTTAACTATCTGTTAAATTCTACATGTTTAGATAATGAGGAATTTACTAGGAAGGGCCAGGGGAAAATCTATAAATTACTTGATTGGCTTTCCGCGATAGGCGTAGATTCTGTTACTGTAGCTATACCATATTTATTGGAGATGATAAAAAAGCAGTACCCTAACTTTAGAGTTAGCATATCTACTCATACAGGTATTGATAGTGTACAACGGGCAAAAAATTGGGAGGATTTAGGGGCGGATAAGTTAACCCTTAGCGTTCTGGATGTAAACAGAGATTTTAGGCAGATAAATAAAATAAGAAAAGCTGTTAAATGTAAGCTCCAGGTTATAGCAAATCTAACCTGTCTATACAACTGCCCTTTTTATAAATACCATGCTCATGTGAATTCACATGCTTCTCAAGATTCCCATAAGAGCCGAGGATTTTATATAGATTATTGCCATATAAGCTGTAGTAATATTAGAAT
>CAZOIE010000182.1:0-4267 GCA_964579905.1 uncultured Planctomycetia bacterium | reverse complement strand
AAGCTCATTGAGTTTTTTGGCAACCGCAACTATCAATTGTTTGTCCTTATCCTTTACGCTTAGAAAAACTGAACCCTTGGTAGGCAGGCTAGCGCCTGCTGCTATCTGGCTCTTTGTAAAGGCCCTGCCAAAGCTTGTATCAACCCCCATAACCTCTCCGGTAGATTTCATCTCCGGACCCAATATTATATCAACTCCTGGGAATCTTACAAATGGAAATACCGATTCCTTTACAGATATGTGCTTTGGCACTATTTCTTTTGTAAAGCCAAGCTCGGCTAGAGTTTTTCCTGCCATAATCTTGGCAGCAAGTTTTGCAAGCGGAACACCTATGGCCTTGCTTATAAACGGTATGGTTCTAGAAGCCCTTGGGTTTACCTCAAGCACGTAAATAGTGTCGCCCCTAATGGCATACTGAACATTCATAAGGCCTATGACATTCAGCTCCTTTGCCATAGCACAGGTATATTCTCTTATTTTATCTATTGTCTTTTTAGGAAGTGTATGCGGGGGTAAGACCATAGCGCTATCTCCTGAATGAACCCCTGCTTCTTCAATGTGTTCCATTATGCCTCCAACTACAAACGTCTTGCCGTCTGCAATCATATCTACATCTACCTCAATCGCATCCTCTAAAAATTTATCTATCAAGACAGGATGTTTTGGTGAGGCGTGTACCGCGCTACTCATATAATAAACCAAGCTTTCCTCGTCATATACTATCTCCATGGCCCTACCGCCCAACACATAGGAGGGTCTTACAACTATAGGATAGCCTATTCTCTTTGCTATCTCCTTTGCCTCCTCCACATTGGTCGCAGTATCATTATCTGGCTGCACAAGATTCAACTTATGAAGCATCTCCTTGAACTTTTCTCTGTTCTCAGCCATGTCTATGGAATTAGGGGAGGTCCCTATAATCTTTACGCCACGTTCCATCAGCGGTACCGCCAGATTAAGAGGTGTCTGCCCACCAAATTGTACTATTACCCCATCTGGCTTTTCCTTATCGACTATATTAAGAACATCCTCAGCTGTTAACGGTTCAAAATACAGTTTATCGGAAGTATCGTAATCGGTTGAAACGGTCTCAGGATTTGAATTAACCATTATTGTCTCAAAGCCGATCTCCTTTAAGGCAAACGCTGCATGTACACAGCAATAATCAAATTCTATACCTTGACCTATTCTGTTTGGGCCACCTCCCAATATCATAATCTTCTTCTTGTCAGAAGTTCTAATCTCATCTTCTTTCTCATAGGTAGAGTAGTAGTATGGGGTGTACGCCTCAAACTCCGCCGCACATGTATCAACCAACTTATAAACAGCTTTTATTTCTTTTGATTTTCTAAACTCCCTTATTGCAAACTCATCGCTCTTAAATAAATTGGCAATCTGCTTATCTGAAAAGCCAAACTGCTTAGCTTTGAGTAGCATGCTGTCTGTTATTGTCTTAAGATTATACTGCCTTAGTTCTTTCTCAAAAACCACTATCTCCTTAATATTGCTTAAGAACCACTTGTCTATCTTGGTAATAGAAAATATATCCTCTATTGAAAAACCGTGTCTTAAGGCCTCTCTTAAATAAAAGAGTCTTTGTGCATTCGGCACCCTTAGTTTTTCCCTTATATAATCTACTGGGGTTTCAAACTCTTCCTTCTCATATGCACCCAATCCAAATTTTCCTATCTCAAGAGAGCGAATACCTTTCTGAAGCGCCTCCTTAAATGTCCTTCCTATCGCCATAGTCTCTCCGACCGACTTCATTGATGTCGTTAAGGTAGGATCTGCTGTTGGAAACTTCTCAAAGGTCCACCTTGGTATCTTCACCACGCAGTAATCTATCGTGGGTTCAAATGACGCAGGGGTCTCTTTTGTAATATCGTTTGGTATCTCATCAAGGCTATAGCCAACGGCAAGCCTTGCCGCCATCTTTGCTATTGGGAACCCTGTTGCTTTACTTGCCAAGGCAGAGCTTCTTGAAACCCTGGGGTTCATCTCTATTATCACTATCCTGCCATTATCGGGATTAACGGCAAACTGAACATTGCTTCCTCCGGTCTCAACCCCGATCTCCCTTATTACCTTTATCGCCGCATCCCTCATTACCTGATACTCTTTATCTGTAAGGGTCTGGGCAGGTGCAACCGTTATGGAGTCACCTGTATGAACCCCCATGGGATCAAGGTTTTCTATAGAGCAGATAATAACAACGTTATCCCTTAGATCTCTCATTACCTCAAGCTCATACTCCTTCCAGCCAACAACAGACTCCTCTATAAGAATCTCGTTGTTCATGCTGAGTTCTATGCCTAACTTTGCTATCTCCTCAAACTCCTCCATATTATAGACAATTCCACCGCCTGTACCTCCTAATGTAAAGGATGGCCTTATAACAACTGGAAAGCCTATCTCCTTTATAGCCCGCCTTGCATCATCTATGTTATATGCAAGAGCGCTCTCTGGAAGATCAAGCCCTATCTTTTCCATAGCCTTCTTAAATAGCTCTCTATCTTCAGCCTTCTTTATCGCCTCTTCATTGGCGCCTATCATCTCAACTCCATGCTTCTTAAGCGCTCCCATCTGTGCAAGCTGCAACGCTACGTTTAAACCGGTCTGTCCTCCAAGGGTTGGAAGAAGCGCGTCCGGTTTTTCCTTTGCTATAATTTTCTCTATAATCTCTGCGGTTATAGGTTCTATATAGGTTGCGTCCGCAAAATCGGGATCTGTCATAATGGTTGCGGGATTTGAATTAACAAGAACGACTTCAAAACCCTCCTCCTTGAGAGCCTTGCAAGCCTGTGTTCCTGAATAATCAAATTCACATGCCTGGGATATAATTATCGGTCCAGAGCCTATTATCATAATCTTCTTTATATCAGTTCTCCTTGGCATCTTTCTCCTCTTTTAGAATAATGTTAGCTGTTCTTCTTTCTTATCGTCCTCTTTGGGAAGCTCTATCTTACCATATACACCATCATATCCGGGAAGGATATTTACTTTGCTATTTCTTACATTTATAATTGCATGTGCTATCTGCATGGGTAGCGACCCCACCAGTTCATCCTCTGGTATATCAAAAAGTACTCCAAACTCATTTCCAAATCTCTGCACTATCGATTTATACTCTGTTTGAACAAGCTGACTATCTGGGGCCTTGCCCCTAACCTGTGCTACTATCTCTTCAAGTCGTATCATATTTCTAAACGGAATATTATCCTCCGGTATAAATCCAGGCTCTCTATCCGCCAATCTATCAACCCTGTTCATAACACCTACGGTTACAGGTTTATTGCACGCTGGACATACCCCCCTATGCTCCTTTGTCTGGCTAGGAGAAAATCGTACCTGACAATTCCTGTGGCCATCGTAGTGGTACTTGCCTTCCTCTGGAAAGAACTCAACCGTGAACAAAAATTTTTTCTTATCCTTTTTCTTTAACATATTAATAATTGCTTTATATTCCAATTTCGTATCAAGCACATTAGCCTCGCGGCCTATCTTACTTGGTGAGTGACTATCGGAGTTGGAGATCAACGTACACTTATCAAGATTGCTTAATCTCCAGTTCATAGCAGGGTCGGACGATAATCCTGTCTCAAGGCAGTAGATATCCTTAGCATGTTCCTCGAAACACTCCTCTATGCTGTCAAACCCGCTCATTGAGCCAAAAACGCTAAACCACGGTGTCCAAACATGGGCTGGAACTATCAAACAATCTTCCGATATAGAAAGCACCATATTAACCAAATCCTTTGCTGCCAGGCTAAGCATCGGTCTTCCGTCTGCCATAAGGTTCCCATATCGCTCAAGCTTGGAATTTATCTTCTCTGCCACCTCAAAGGAAGGAGCAAATATAATATTATGAATACGTTTTGATTTGCCGTGCTTTGAAAAAATGTTACAGACCTCTGCCGTCAGGATAAAATTCATGCCGTTATGCTCAAAAAGGCCATTTGGTTTCTCATTGAGCTTTTCTTTCAACTCAATAAGCCATAAAGGATATGTAAAGTCCCCTGTGCCGAGTAAATTGATACCCTTGATCTTTGCGTACTTGGCAAGGTTCTCTATATCCATACCTTTACTAGTCGCTCTAGAGTACTTTGAATGAATATGGAAATCGGCTACTATCTTCATATTAATTTACGGTACCTATACGGTTCATACCTTAGCCTTCTTCGATTTTCCCATTAGGTCCATCCTCTATGAAGTATTAGGGGGTCTACTTGTGCTCTTCAGGGTATCCCTGTGGATTAAATCAACAAAC
>CAZOIE010000181.1:0-4273 GCA_964579905.1 uncultured Planctomycetia bacterium | reverse complement strand
AAAAAGGAAGGTTAAACAAATTATGGCACTAATAGTTCTTTTGAAGAGGGTATTTTTCATCTTCATTTTAATCCTCCGACTTGTCTGCTTTGGTTATTATAGAAACTAATAATTTAACCCTTTTTAAAAGGATTTGTAATCATTATAATATATAACATATATATTATATAAAGTCAAGAGTAAAATTTTGAAGATTTTTTGGCTATTAAATCCCCATAAATGGGATTAAACCGGGGATTCTTTAGTGGTAAGCGCTATCTTCCGCTGTTCTTCATCTATTTTCAGGATCATTACCGTAACGGTATCCCCCAAATTATAGCGCTTATCAAGTGCTTGCGAGGCATCCCCCTCTATCTCTGATACATGCAGTAAACCTTCTAAGCCCTCATCAAACTCCACAAATACCCCAAAATTTGTGATTTTGATTATCTTGCCCTCAATCTGAGTACCTGTGGGATACTTTTTTATGATCTCAGGCCAGGGATCTTCGGTTAACTGCTTTATACCTAGGGAAATCTTTCTATTTTCAGAATCGATATTTAATACTATCGCTTCTATTTTTTGACCCTTCTTAAGAACCTCTGAAGGATTACTTACTCTCTTTGTCCAAGACATATCTGAGGCATGTATAAGCCCATCTACACCCTCTTCCAACTCTACAAAGGCACCGTAATCGGTAAGGTTACGTATCTTTCCTTTTACGGTTGAGTCAATCGGGTATTTTGTCTTAGCTTCAATCCATGGATTCGCCTCAAGTTGCTTTATTCCAAGGGATAGCTTTTGATTGTCTGGATCTATGTTTATAACCTGGGCCTCTACAATATCTCCCATTGCAAACATATCCTGAGGACTTGTAACCTTCTTTGCCCATGAAAACTCAGATACATGGATAAGCCCTTCAAGGCCCTTCTCAAGCTCAACAAACACACCGTATTGCATTATGTTTACTACCTTACCCTTCACCTTTGAGCCAACGGGATACTTATCCTGAGCACCCATCCATGGGCTAGGTGTCTTTTGTTTTAATCCAAGGGAAACCTTCTTACTCTCCTTATCAAAATTCAAAATCATTACCTCGATGGTATCTCCTATAGCCAACATTTCAGAAGGATGACTTATCCTAGACCAGCTCATATCTGTGATGTGTAAAAGACCATCTACTCCGCCAAGGTCTATAAATGCACCAAAGTCGGTTATGTTCTTCACTACACCTGATCTAATCTGATTTTCTTCCATCTCTTCAAGCAGCTTTGATCTTGAGCGTTCCTTTTCAACCTGAAGTGCCTCTTTACGCGAAACAACGATATTCTTTCTTGCTCTATTTATCTTTAGTATCTTTACCTTAACCATCTGCCCTAAGAGGGTATTAATATTAAAGGGTCCTCTTAGGAACGCCTGGCTAGCTGGTAGAAATGCCTCCATACCTATATCTACTGTAAGGCCACCTTTTACCTTCTTTATTACCTTACCTTCAACAACATCGCCCTCTCTTTGAGTAGATATTATTCTCTCCCAACTCTGGGTCTTCTCAGCCTTCTCCTTAGATATAACAACCATCCCATCGTCGTTTTCCTTCTGCTCAAGTAGTACCTCTATCTCATCTCCAACCTTGAGTTCCTCCGGATTTGGAAACTCAGAAAGTGCAATTAAACCCTCTGATTTGTAACCAACATCTACTAACACGCTCTTCTTGTCAATAGATAGAATTTTGCCTTTGATGATCTCACCTTCTTTGATATCCTTCAAAGACTCTTCGTAGATCCTTGCGATCTCTTCGTTAAACTGTTCTGTTTTCTTTTCTTGCTCGGCAGAGTTTGCCATTTATTATACATCTCCTTTAATTTTAAATTATTCCCCCTTGAGGGGGAATTGAGTGTCACGATTGTACAACAATTTCTTTTTTTTGTCTATACTTTTATTCTTTCTACTATTTTGTCTATTACATAATCTGGGGTTGAAGCACCACTTGCTATGCCAACACTACCCGTACTCTTAAACCACCTCCTATCGATATCATCTGAATTCTCAATATAGTAAGAACTAGGATTTATCTTTTTACAGATTTGATAAAGCCTCTTGGTGTTTGCTGATGACTTACCGCCTACAACTAAAACACAGTCTGTGCTCTTGGCCAAACTCTTAGCAGAAAGCTGTCGTCTCCTTGTGTCATCGCATATGGTATTAAAGATTCTTAGTTCCTTAAAACCTTTGTTTAATAGCTTTCGCATTACCTTTTTATATAGAACCAGGGGAATGGTAGTTTGAGCAACAATCCCTATTTTCTTAGCCCTTAATCCAAGAGGCGCGAGATTGGTATTTTCATCCACCACAATTACATTGCTCTTATCACATATGGCCTTTATCTCTGGATGATTCCTGTCCCCAACCACTATTATGGTATAACCCTCGCTCAACAGTCTATCTACTATCCTGTGGGAGTTCATAACATAAGGGCATGTGGTATCTATAAGCTTTATACCCTTCTTTTTTGCTTCATCTATTGTAGAGCCTGCTAAGCCGTGACAACGGATTATAAGTGTACCGCTCTTAACATCTTTTAAGCCCTCCACTACCTTTAATCCCTTAGCTGAGAGCTCCTTTACAACATCACCGTTATGAATTATATGACCTATTGAGTATATGTTTTTAGCACCTTGGGGCTCAAGCTCCTTAATAGTCATATCTACAGCCCTTCTTACTCCGAAACAAAACCCAGAATTCTTAGCGATCTTTGTCTTAATCATGTTATGTTCACACCCTGTGCCTTCATCTTCAACACCTGTATGCTCTCCATGATAAGATTGGTAAATCTCTCGTAGTTATCATGAGAATTACCATTCAATTCAACGGCTGGATCAAGGGGATCTCCAAAGTATACCCTAACAGGCCTAGGTTTAATAAAGCGTGCCTTCTTTGGGAGAGCTTCCTTGGTGCCATCTACATAGACAGGTACAACCTTACATTTCGACTTCGCTGCGATAAATCCAACCCCTGAACGTGCTTTTTCCTTTTCTATAGAGCCATCAATGCTTCTTGTGCCTTCGGGGAATATAACCAGGGCCTGCTCTTTTTTTAGCCTCTTGAACGCCTCCTTAAAGGTACTTATCGAGCTTCCTTCCCTTTTAACCGGGAATGTATTTAAACGCTTGATAAGAGCACCGAAAAACTTGACTGTAAATAAATCATCCCTAGCTATAAAATATACCGGCCTTGGCGCTGAAACCCCCACGATAACCGGATCTAAGAAGCTAACATGGTTACTAGCTATTATTAAAGCACCATCCCTTGGAACCCTATCTCTGCCAAAGACCTTAAGGCTAAGGAATAACTTAGAAAAGACAAAACATATAAACCTACCAATTATAAACACCATAAATTACTAATACACCTTCCTTATATATTTAAGGAGCTTATCTGTAACCTGCTTTATAGTTAGATTGGTTGTATCTACGCAAATAGCGTCCTTAGCCTTCTTTAAGGGTGCATGCTTCCTTGTTTTGTCCTTCTTATCCCTTATTTCAATATTCTTTTTAATCTCGCTAAGCTTAACCTTGGAACCTGCAGTCTTTAATTCCTTGAACCTGCGCTTTGCACGTTCCTTGGCAGAGGCATCAAGATAAAACTTAATAGCTGCACCTGGAAACACCACCGTACCTATATCTCTGCCTTCAAGAACACTGTTTTTACTTCTACCTAGCTGCCTTTGGAGCTTGACCATATGCTTTCTTACGCCGCTGACCCTTGCTATATAGGAAACGCTGTTGGTTAACCTAGGCGTTCTAATCTGCCTTGTTACATCCTTATCATCAAGGAATACCTTCTGCTTACCATTGCGTGTTTTGCTTAAGCATATCTTAGCACTCTTTGCAATCCTAATAAGCGCCTTCTCATCTTCAAGGTCTAATTTATTCCTCAATGCCTTGAGTGTAATAGCTCTATACATAGCACCGGTATCAATATAGAAAAAAGTTAGCTCTTTTGCTATGTTTTTTGCTACTGTGCTTTTTCCGCTTCCGGCAGGACCATCTACGGCTACAATGAAGGTTTTATTCATGAATCTAGTTAGGTGTTATTTTTTAGAAGTGTATCTCTTTTTTCCTTTGCACTTTTAAACTCACGCAGGATAGAACTAGGCTTACCAGCTCTTATATTCCTTTCTATCCTATTAAGAAATTTCTTATACCTCTTTATAGAACCAAGTATATTAGTCTTATTGCTAAGGCAGATATCGCGCCAAACAACAGGAACACTTGATGCAATGCGGGTTGTATCC
>CAZOIE010000180.1:0-4274 GCA_964579905.1 uncultured Planctomycetia bacterium | reverse complement strand
CCTTCCTCTCATTAAACCAACCCAGTATACATGTTCCAATTCCAAGCTCCGTAGCTTGTAATGTAAAATGATCGCACGCTATGCCAATATCAACCAAGTACATCTTGGTATTTCTTATGATATTACAAACCCTAACAAACCATTTTGTCTGATCTGTAACTATAACAACCATAGCAGCAGCATCTTTAATAAAAGAGTTCATTCCCCCTTTGCCATATACGCCGCTAAGCATGGCATCGCACAGCCTATTTTTTAGCTTGGGCGTGTCAACTATTATAAACTGCCACGGTTGAGCATTACAAGCAGATGGGGCAAATCTTGCTGCCTTGATACACTTATCTATATCCTCTTTCTTGATAGGACGAGTATCGTAATGCCTAACGCTGGATCTCCTTTTTACCAATTCTATAAAATCCATATCTAAACTTAGCATGTTCTTTCAATCAGTCCCGTGATCTCCTCCAAGCTATTTACCACTACATCCGCCTGTTTAAGATATTCCTTTGGCAAGCTCGTGCTCAGGGCAATGCAAAACATACCTGCCTTTTTTGCCGATCTTATACCCAGCGGTGCATTTTCCACCACTACGCACTCAGAGGCCTTTACTCTAAGTAACCTTACGGCCTTTAAATATGGTTCAGGGTGCGGCTTGCCGTTATTTACAAGATCTCCTCCTATTATACATCTAAACTTATTCTTTATAGTCTTAGGCAGTATTTTTCTGACCTCATTGGTGGGTGTTCCTGTAACAAGAGCTAAGGGATAACCCTTCTTCTTAAGGCAACTCAAAAACTCTCCTGAGCCCTTAAAGATATGTCTTTTGAAGTACTTCTTAAATAGCTTTTGGCGGGTATTAAATACGCTTTCTAATGTTTTCTTTGATGGCTTGATTTTTGCATGCTTTAAAAGATCATTCAATGTTTTTTCCCAACGCTCACCCTCCCGGTAATAAACATCAAAGCAGCTTACTCTGATGCCAAGTGGTCTTAAGGCTTCATACCAGGCAAGAAAATGGTACGGCATGGAATCAACTATTACACCATCCATATCAAAGATTATCGCCTTTGGTTTAAATCTTAGTTTTTTCACATGCGTCCCCGTATTTTTTAAGCTATGTTCACGTAAGTATTATAACAAAGATCTATCTATATTTTCTATAATCTTTTTTCATTAAAAGTAATATATATAAGGTGTGGAAAAATAATTAGAGAGGAGGTAAAGATAAGAAAAAATCTAAATGGGGACCCGTGCAAGAACTTCGCCAGCTGGCTAAACAGTAAGGCTATAACCATGCCCAGAAAATCCAAGGTCAACGGCTCTGGTTTTCCAGGATAAAGCTTTAAGGCTCTTAAGATAAAACCACAAAAAAACAATCCAGCTACTATTAGATATATGAATAGCAGGTTATCATTAAAAACAACCATTATAGACTCAGCTATAACAACCAGTATGAACCAATAGATAAAATAGCGTCTTTGTATCTGAGAGAATTGGGAACCTATCATGTGAGATTATTGTTCTGCTATGTTTTCAGGGTACATAGATAGCTATTAAATTGCTGCTCGACATCGCTCATCCTCTTTAAAACCATATCATTTGTAAATCTAAGTACCTTGAATCCGCATTTTACAAAATAGCTTGTTTTCTTTATGTCGCGACTCTTTCTTTTCTCCTTATTGTGGCTTTCATCATCAATTTCGATTATAAGTTTAAACGGACTCTTAATATAGAAATCTGCGATATAAAATGATGTCGGGCACAAAAAACCTGCTTGATAGATGTAGTCCAGTTTCAGTTTCTTAAGCATGACTTCAAAGGCAGTCTCTGCTTTGGTCTTTTTCTTTATAAGACCTCCCCTATGCTTTCTAAGAAGCCGGGCCTTTATTGAATTTCTTATCTGGTACTTCGGGATCATTTAGATTCCCAACCTTTTAAAAATTCAAAGAGGCACCTGCCTATGCCATTACTGTACCCGCCTTCAAGCACGGCAAAAGCAGGAATGTTCAGCTTAGATACTGCCTGTGAAATTTTACAATACGAGCTTTCTTCCAGATGTATATGGGTGAGGGGATCGTCTTTATAGGTATCGAATCCTATTGATATGCCTAGCAGTTCCGGCTTAAAATCCTTGATCTCTTTAATGGCAAGTTTCAACGTTGCTAAATATAGCTGTTCGTCGGTACCGGCAGATAATGGGAAGTTTTTGCAATTTTCTCTTGACGCGGTTCCTGTGCCAGGGTATAAGGGGCTTTGATGAAGTGAGGTAAATAAACATTACTTGTACCTAAAAAGATATTTTCTGTGCCATTTCCATGATGACAATCCAAATCAAGAATTGCTGCCTTCTTTATATTCTTTAGACTCTTGCTTATTGCGATTGCTATATTGTTAAAATAGCAGAAGCCGCCTAAGCTGTTTCTTCCGGCATGGTGCCCTGGAGGACGCATAAGAGAAAAGGTAAGTTCTTTGTTCTTTAAGGCATGATCTGCTGCCATACAGGCTGCACCGGCAGATAAAAGTGTGTGTTCTAAAATATTGGGAATCTGAGGGGTGTCAGGGTCGAAGAAATCTTCATTCCTGACTTTTTCTAAAAGCTCTTTGGTGTGAGCTAGTAATATATCTCCTTCAGCGCAGGGTTTTGGCGCAATAAATTCTATAGGAAGGGTTTTTTTGTTTGCGAGTAATTCCTCATAACATAATCTTACTCTTTCTGGTGATTCTGGATGACCAGGGCTCGTGTATCCTAGGCATTCTTGAGAAAAGATAACTTTCATTTAAAATTATAATGCTTTCGTACCGGCTCCTTAATATCCCATTTGCAGGCCAAACCCTTCTGGAATGTAACAAGGTCTCCCTTTTGAAAACTTACCTTATCGCCATCTTTGGTCTCAACCTCCACTTTACCCTCTAATAGATAGCAGGTCTCGGTTGCATCAAAGAACCAATCAAACTTGGAAACCTCTTTTTCCCATATGGGCCATGAAAATACACCATCCTGCTCTAACTTTACTTTATCTGGCTTTTCCACCCTTATGCTATCCATAACAATACCTCCCTATATTACAATTACAAATTCACCCTTTGGTTTTACAGAACTAAAATGCTCTATGGAGCTTGAAACCTTATCTCTTCTGTGCTCTTCAAACACCTTAGTCAGCTCTCTCATAATAGATACATCAACATCCCCAAAGACGTCCCTTATATCGCACAGGGTCTTTAAAATCCTGTGAGGGGATTCATATATAACAATGGTTCTCTTTTCGTTAGACAGCTCCTTAAGTCGTTTTTTTCGTGCAACAGACTTTGATGATAGAAATCCTTCGAAAAGAAACTTATCGGTAGCCTTTCCAGACAGCACAAGCGCGCAGACAAAGGCACTTGCACCCGGTATTGCCTGTATTTTAATATTATTCTTAATCGCCAACCTTATTATATGGCTTCCGGGATCGGATATTCCAGGCGTACCTGAATCTGAAACAAGAGCTACATCTTTACCTTCCTTAAGAAGCTTTATTAAAAGGTCGGCCTTAACAATTTTATTGTACGAAAAGTAGCTTGTCAGGTTTGCTTTTATATTGTAGTGATTAAGTAGGATTTTTGTACGGCGGGTATCTTCGCATGCAACTATATGACACGAAGCGAGAATATCAAGCGCTCTTAACGTTATATCCTTTAAATTGCCAATAGGGGTTGCAACAATAAATAGCGTTCCGTAAGGCTCATCTGACATATCATTCAACTGTTACGCTCTTGGCCAAATTCCTGGGCTGGTCTACGTCGCAGTCCCTTCCTACGGCCACATAATAGGCAAATAGCTGTAGTGCAAGTATAGATACAATAGGTGAAAACATCTCATCTATCTTTGGTATATAGATAACCTCATCTACATGGCTCTTGATAGCGGTATCGGATTCCGTGGCTATAGCCAAAACCTTTCCCTTTCGCGCTCTTATTTCCTCTATATTCGAGAGCATCTTATCGTATATAGACGAATTAACCGCAATACATACAACTGCCCTGTACTCATCGATAAGTGCTATCGGTCCATGCTTCATTTCACCTGCTGCGTAGCCTTCGGCGGGTATATATGAAATTTCTTTTAACTTAAGGGCTCCTTCAAGAGCCGTTGGATAATTAACGTTCCTGCCTAGATATAGAAAACATCCAAAATGAAGATGTCTCTTTGCAATCTTAATGATTTCATTCTCATTTTTGAGCACACGCTCTAGAAGCTTCGGCATGCGCTTTAGTATGCCCAAATACTCCTTTAACTG
>CAZOIE010000179.1:1913-4286 GCA_964579905.1 uncultured Planctomycetia bacterium | reverse complement strand
ATACTAAACGATGCCTTTGCCCATACACCGTCTGTTTATTTTTTACCCAGCATACTAAAAGCTACCCTTCTGCCATCATGCCAAGTATCCTGCCAAGAGTTGACAAAGTATTCTGACCTCAATTTGCAATCTCCTGCTGCATAGATATTTCTGATATTAGTCTTATAAGCACTATTTACTAAAATACCACTTTTGCCAAGCTTAACCTTAGATCCATTTAAAAAATCTACATTTGGTACTATAGGATCAAAAGCTCCAAGGTTAGATATCTTCAGGCTTTTCCCGTTCTTTGATGTGAGATTAAGCTTTCCATTTTTCTCTATAATCTCAGAAACATTAAATCCATACGTAACGGTAATTCCTTTAGATTTAAGAATCTTTTCTATAATATCAGAGGTTTTCTTGTCAAAAAACTCTGGCCATATTCTTTTTCCTCTAACCAAATATCTAACCTTTAAATTTGGACGCTCTGATAGCAATCTCAAAAATTCAAATGATAATAAATTCTCTCCGAACACTGTGATTTCTTTTAAGCGAGGAAATCTCTTCTTGAGGATTCTAGCATCTTTTAATGTCTTGAGGCTAAATATGTTCTTCGTATTCTTTAAATTATAGCGTGATAGATCAACTCTTATTCCCGATGCTATAAGTAATTTATCATATGTTATTTCCTTTTTGGATTTTAGGATAACCGTATTTTTCGATGGTTGGATAGATAATACCTCTTCTTTCAATAATAAATTAATTTTATTCTTTATATAGAAATTGGATGGTTTTGCAATAATTTTTTTTGAGTTAGTGTAGCCCTTGATAAAATCAACCAGCTGGGGTCTAAGATAAAACGGTGTATCCTCATCGCTGATAATGGTTATCTTACAAGTTGAGTCTAAGCTCCTTATTGTCTGCGCAGCCTTAGTTCCTGCAACACCATTTCCTACTATAACTATGTTAAGCTTTTTCTTTTTCATATGATTTTATGGTTTTGTTTAATTCGTTTACTGTAGATGTTAGCGCCTTTTTATTTTTTCTTATATCACCCTTGGCATCGGTATCATCAATTAATATCCCTTTTGTATACTTGATACCATGCACTCCAAAAAATGCCTTTACGGGCTTTGCTATAGGTTCAAGTATATCCTTCTTACCCTTGCCTCCCCTTACAGCTATAAACACTCCCTTTTTTGCTTTTTGTGCCCCATGGGGCATCTTCCCTAGAACATATCTTTTAGCCCATTGAGATTGAGAACGATCTATTATAATCTTTGTCTGAGCACTAACACCCATAAAGAATACGGGAGAAGCGACAATAATAATATCGGCCTCCTCTATAGCCTTAAAAACCTTACCGATATCATCCTTTATAATACACTTCCCTGTATTATAACAACAGTTGCACTCGGTACAGGGTTCTAAGCGTAGATCGGACAATCTTATTATGCGGGTGCTTACCTTGCCTCCACTTATACTAGACAAGGATTTCTTTAATAAAAAATCGGTATTGCCGTTTTTTCTTGGACTACCTAATATACCAACTACTTTTGTCATTGTTTCCTTTAAAAAGGTAAAATTATACCTTTCCCACACCGGTATGGATAAGCTTGATGTGGGCATTATATAAACTAAATAATTAAAATTACTAGCTAATTACTTCTTCTTTTTCTTCTTTGTTGTCTTTTTCTTTGCTTTGGTTTTGCAGCAAGCCATTCTTTTCACCTCCTCCTATTGATTTACAACTCTATCAAATAGATTATTATCTGGAAGGGCATTTTGATTATGGGCAATAGCGCCTTCCTTATCAATAAGTACATTTGTCGGTATGCCAAGTACCTTATAGCTACTACTCACTGAGCCATCGCGATCCATTACAACAGTATAATCTACAGCTTTCTTCTTCACAAAATTTGATACCGCCTTGGGGTTTTCTCTTACATTAACCCCTATTATTTTTAATCCTTTGTCTTTATACTTGGAGTCCAACTTTTTAAGGTCTGGTATTTCTTTGACGCAGTAAGGGCACCATGAGGCCCAAAAAACTAAAAGTACCGGGTTTTTACCTCGAAAGGAGCTCAGACTCACCTTATTTCCATCTACATCATCAAGTTCAAAGTCTGGCGCTTCAGAACCAACAGATACTCCCTGTGATGCTCCAAGTGAAAATGACACACCGCCACCAATACCTAACAAAACTATGCTAAAGATAAAAAGGCTAATACATATTCTTCTCACCATCTAACACCTCCTGATTGGTTAATTTTTCACCGAAATGAACAAATTGTCAAGCGATTGTTTAAGTTCCTTTTTTGGAACCAATACATCAAACTGCTTTACTAGCTTCTTCTCTTTAATTAAAAGAAGGGTTGGAACTGTGCGAAT
>CAZOIE010000179.1:0-1882 GCA_964579905.1 uncultured Planctomycetia bacterium | reverse complement strand
AAGCCTACTGCTATATTCACTTCTTAAATCCTCTATGATAGAAGCGAGTTTCTCGCAGCGTGGGCACCATTCTGATTTAAAAAATACCAAAAAGGGCTTTTCGCTTTGTAAAATCTCTTCTTTAAAATTTACATCTGTTATCTCTTTATACATAGGAAGATTCTGATTTCTGACCATATAGATATTTGAATACAGATATCGAGGCCTTGGAGCCTTCACCGGCAGCTATGATAATCTGTTTTTCAGCTACATCTGTTACATCGCCTGCTGCAAATATGCCAGGTACATTTGTGGCGTTTTGATTGTCGACGATTATCTCACCATACTCATTCTTAGCCACTATATTGGCAAAGTCACAGCTTGGGATATACCCTATCTCTATAAATACCCCTTTTACATCTAGCGCTTTCTTTTCTCCCTCAACCTCAACCTCTATGCCCGTTACAAATTTATCCCCAAGTATCGCTTTGGTGTTTGCATTATTTATAATTGTAACATTTGATGATGCCTCGAGCTTTTCCTTCATTATTGCATCACCTGTAACATCTGGATTTATGTTTATCAAATACACCTTATTTGCAATCTTTACAAGCTGCAGAGCTGCATCAAGAGCAGAATTTCCACCACCTATAACTGCAACATCATACCCTTTAAAAAGAGGGCCATCGCATGTAGCACAGTAGGTAACCCCTTTATTTTTGAACTCTGCTTCGCCTGGTACATTTAAAAGCCTTGATTTTTTCCCGGAGGCTATAATAATCGACCTTGCCTGGTATTTTGCATCACGATCCGTACTTACTTCGAATATATCGCCGGTCTTTTTTATATCTACAACACCCTCACCCTCTTTTAGCTGTACATCAAACTGCCTCATGTGCTCTTGGAATTTTTGGGTAAGTTCTATACCGCTTACAAACTGGTACCCGGTATAGTTCTCTATATCACCAGATAGAGCAGCCTGACCTCCGATATCCTTTGATATGACAAGGAAATCAAGTCTCTTTCTTGCTGAATATACCGCTGCTGTTATGCCGGCTGGACCTGCGCCAATGATTATAAGTTCATATACCATTAGACTATCTTACCTGTATGAAGGTAGTTTATATAGGAGATTATGTAGGAAGGTGCTTTTAACCTAAATTATATTTAGCGGCATTGGCATCTGCAAGTGCTTGTATTCTTGCGATTTCCTCTTTCCCGCCCTCTTTCTGGAATAGATGCTTGAATCTACCCTGTAGCTTCAAATATTCCTCAACGGGCTTCTTGCTAGAAACCTTTACCACATTTGTCAATTTTCCATCTTCTATCTCAATCAGAGGATAGATGCATGTATCAACAGCAAGCTTTGAAATCTTTATGGTCATTGCAGGATCATGTCGCCACCCAAGAGGACATGGAACCAGAATCTGTATATACTTTGGACCCTTAACCTCCAAAGACTTCTTAACCTTTTTCTCAAGATCCCTGAAATACCCAACCGTTGCCGTTGCTACATACTTAACACCATGTGCAGCTACGATTTGAGGCATATCCTTCTTAGCCGTAACGTTACCCCAGGAAACCTCACCAGGTGGGCTTGTGGTCGTACGTGCATCTAAGGGAGTAAGACCGCTTCTTTGGATGCCGGTATTCATATAGGCTTCATTGTCTAAGGTTATAGCAAGAACATTGTGCCCTCTTTCAAACATACCGCTTAATGAACCAAAGCCGATATCACCCATTGCACCATCGCCACCTTGAGCAACAACCTGCGCCTCATTCTCCCGCCCTAATACCTTAAGCGCTGCTTCAATACCGCTTGCGACCGCTGCTGTATTCTCAAACAACGAATGAATCCATGGCACGTTCCATGCAGATTCCGGGTATCTGGATGTGAAAATCT
>CAZOIE010000178.1:0-4308 GCA_964579905.1 uncultured Planctomycetia bacterium | reverse complement strand
GCACAACTGGCAGGTGGAGGTTACTGTATCCAAGGAAACTTTAGGTAAAAACGGTATGGTAATAGATTTTAAGGAGCTTAAGAATAAATTGAATAAGGTGCTTGGTGAGTTTGACCATTCGTTCATTAACAAGGTATCTGATTTCAAGAAGATAAATCCTACCTCAGAACATATGGCGCAGTATATCTATAAAAGGTTGAAAAAGTTGATTCCTAGGACTGTAGCAATTAGCAAGGTGATAGTTTGGGAGTCTGAAAAGAGTTTTGCTACGTTTATGCCATGAAGAAGGCGGTTGTCTTATTATCGGGTGGGATAGATTCATCTACAGTTTTGTTCCTGGCAAAGAAAAAGGGCTACAAATGTGAGGCTCTTATATTTGATTATAACCAGCGCCATAAAAAAGAGGTTGAATCGGCAAAAAAGATATCAAGGGCTGCAGGTGTAAGAAGTAGAGTTTTAAAGATTAGCTTGCCCTGGAATGGATCAAGCCTTTTAGACAAAAAAATGAAATTGCCGGGTCCGACTAAGGACATACCATCAACCTACGTACCGGCAAGAAATACCATATTCTTAAGTTATGCTATTTCTTTTGCTGAGGCGATTTCAGCCAAGGAAATTTTTATAGGGGCCAATGCGGTCGATTTTTCTGGGTATCCAGATTGCAGGCCAGGTTATTATAGAGAGTTTAATAAACTGATAAGGTTGGCAACAAAGAAAAAAGATATTACAATTAAAACACCCCTTATAAGCTTGACCAAGGCTCAGATTATTAAGCTTGGAACCAAACTTGGGGTACCATATGAGTTTAGTTGGTCTTGTTATAAGGGTACGAAGCGTCCATGTCTTCGATGCGATTCATGCATCTTAAGAATGAAGGGATTTAGAGAGGCTAGAAAAGAGGATCCTATAGTTAAAAAATGAAGACTAAATTAACTGCAAATATAATTGAGATTTTTTCATCCATACAGGGAGAAGGTCTGTATATTGGTACAGGGCAGATATTCGTCAGGTTCAAGGATTGTAACTTAAAATGTAAGTTCTGCGACACTGACCGATCAGCTAAATCCAAGAACCTTTCCGTAGAAGAAGTCCTAAATGAGATTTTAAGGCTTAAGAGAAAGTATCCATATATCCATACAATATCATTTACCGGGGGAGAGCCACTTCTTTATGTGAAGTTTCTAAAGAAGCTACTCATCCTGCTTAAGGAGATGAGGTTCAGGACATACCTTGAGACAAATGGGACGCTGTATAAGAGCCTGCAGCATATTATCGATTACATTGATATAATATCTATGGATATAAAGCTTCCAAGTATGACAAATCTGGATGTACCATGGAATATAAATGAGAAATTTTTGAAGGCTTGTCTAGATAAAGAAATCTTTGTAAAGGTGGTTGTAAGCTCAGATACTAAGCTTGAAGAATTTAGAAAAGCAATTCGCTTACTTAAAAGGATAAACAGGAATATTACTTTTATAATTCAGCCCGTAAGCCAGATAAACCGGATAAAACCACCTTCACCAAGAAAGCTCTTAGAATTACAAGATATAACCAGCAAAAGTTTGAGTAATGTAAGGATAATACCACAGGTACATAAAGTTCTAAAATTGAGGTAGAATAAATGTCTAGTCGACAAAAGAAGGCCACTTATAAGGGGTTACAGGAAAATATCAGGAAGCTAATGACTCCAAAAATAGATGTTTGGAAAAACAAGTATAGTAATAAAAACTACACGATAAATATCGAGATATCCGAATTTACATGTATTTGCCCTAAGACCGGACTACCTGATTTTGCAACCATAACTATAGAGTATGTGCCAGATAAATATTGCATTGAATTAAAGTCTATGAAGGAGTATATTGTTTTCTTTAGAAGTGTAGGAATTTTCCATGAGCATGTAGTAAATAAGATTCAGGATGATTTTGTTAAGGCATGTTTCCCGAGATACGTAAAGATAACAGGTGAGTTTAACGTCAGAGGGGGGATTAAAACAACCGTTAAAACAGAGTATAAAAGAAGATGAGAATAATTGCAAAGTCAAAATTGAAGAGCGTTGTTTCAGAACTGCTCATTAAGGCAAATACCCATTTGCGAGATGATGTCTTAAAAGCCATTAAGGTAGCCCTAAAAAATGAGAAGGATAAACGATCCAAGTATATCCTTAATTCCATTATTGAGAATGCCAAGATCGCAAAAAAGGAGAGTCTTCCCATATGCCAGGATACCGGTATGCCGGTTGTATTTGTTGAGATTGGAAATAATGTAAGGATTAAAGGAGGAGTTTTAGAGGATATTATAAATGAGGCTTTAAAGGAAGCAACTAGGAAGGGGTTTTTGAGAGAGTCTGTTGTTGAACCGATTATTAATAGAAGGTATGCATCCAGCAGGATGGGTGTTATCCACGAGAAAATGGTAAAAGGTCATAGACTTAAGATAACGATTCTGCCTAAGGGCTTTGGCAGCGAAAATAAAACCCTTTTAAAGATGTTCAAGCCCACCGCTTCTCTATCATTTATAGAGGATTTTGTGATTGAGGCAGTAGAAAAAGCTGGTCCTTCAGCTTGCCCGCCATTTGTGGTTGGTATTGGTATAGGCGGAACATCCGATAGGGCATGTCTTTTGGCCAAGGAGGCACTACTAAGGAGGGTAAGCGCAAATAACAAAAAGAGCAATCCGCAGGTTCAAAGAATAAAGAAGAGGTTACTTGATAGGATCAACAAACTTAATATTGGTCCAATGGGTTTGGGCGGTACGACAACCTGTCTTGGTGTTAATATTCTTACTAACCCTACCCATATAGCAGGTCTGCCTGTTTGTGTCAATATAAGCTGTCATGCGACAAGGAGCGCCAGTATTACGTTATGAAGAGATTAAGACTACCATTAAGAGATTCAGATATTGGAAATCTAAGAGCAGGCGAAATACTTTTATTATCGGGTGCAGTCTATACGGCAAGGGATGCTGCACACAAGAGGTTATTTGATCTATTGAAGAAGGGTCGGAAGCTTCCAATAGCTCTTAAAAACCAAGCATTCTTTTATACTGGGCCAACACCTGCTCCCAAGGGTAAAGTAATAGGGTCTTGCGGTCCTACCACCAGTTCAAGGATGGATGAGTTTACACCTGTGCTTCTTCGATCAGGTCTTCGGGTCATGATAGGGAAGGGTGAGCGCTCGAAGAATGTCATAGATGCTATTAGAAAAAACAAAGCTGTTTATCTTTTAGCCCTTGCTGGCTGCGGAGCTTTGCTTTCGAAGCATGTAGAAGATGTTGCCAGGGTTGCATACAGCGAGTTAAAGACAGAAGCTATATTTAAATTAACCTTAAAAGACTTTCCCATTTTTGTAGGAGTGGATTCTAAGGGAAAGAGTGTATTTAGACAAAATACTACATCGAAGAGGAAGACATGAAAAGAAAAGATGGAAGAACTAATGATAAGTTAAGGAAGATAATTGTTAAGAAGGATTATATAAAGTTTGCAGAGGGTTCATGCTTAATAGAACTTGGCAATACAAAGGTAGTTTGTACCGCATCGATTGAGGAAAGCGTACCTGGCTTTTTGAGGGATAGTGGTACGGGGTGGATAACGGCTGAGTATGGTATGATACCGCGCTCCTGTAAAAGCAGGGTTATCAGAGAATCCTCCAAGGGTAAGAAGTCCGGAAGAACCTATGAGATCCAAAGGCTTATAGGAAGAAGCCTGAGGACAGCCGTAGATTTGAAGGAGCTTGGTGAGAGGACGATATGGATTGACTGTGATGTTATTCAGGCAGATGGAGGAACAAGAACGGCCAGTATATCAGGAAGCTTTATAGCTCTGTGTTTGGCCTTAAAGAAACTTAAAAAAGATGGCCTACTTGATAAGGTTCCACTTAAGGATTATGTGGGCGCAACCAGTGTAGGGATTATCGATGGTGAGCCTATTCTGGATTTAACCTATGATGAGGACTCAAGTGCCGATGTAGATATGAATGTGGTTATGACTCAGAAGGGAAAGTTTATCGAGATACAGGGAACGGCTGAGAAAATACCCTTCGATAAAAAACAGTTAAATGGACTTATTGAACTGGCTACAAAGGGAATCAAGCAGATTATAAGAGCACAGAAATCAAGTATCGGGGCTTTATAGTGAAAGAGTTATTAGTTGCAACCAGGAATGAGAGGAAGAAGAAAGAATTAAAGGTTCTCTTAAAAGGTGTAGATGTAAAGATTTTGACACTTCGGAGTTTTCCCGGCCTGCCCGAGGTAGTAGAAGATGGGAAAACCTTCAAAGAGAATGCCATAAAGAAGGCTGCAACATAC
>CAZOIE010000177.1:0-4319 GCA_964579905.1 uncultured Planctomycetia bacterium | reverse complement strand
TTCCAAAGCAGGAAATATTGGATGCACATAAGGAAGCAAAGGATAAGTTGATAGATTATGTTTTTAAAACAACCTCGATAAAGCTTGATAAAGAGGTTCTTACGATAGGTTTTGCCCGCAGGGCTACCGCTTACAAAAGAATGGACTTAGTTTTCTCAGATATAGAGAGATTAGCTTCAATTTCTAAAGAGAAGGGCAAGGTTCAATTTATATTTGCTGGCAAGGCTCACCCCAAGGATTGGCCGGGAAAGGACCTGATAAAGAAGGTCGTCGCTATGTCAAAAGAGCTAAAAGACAACATAAAGATAGTTTATCTTGAGAACTATGATATGGAACTTGCCAATATCCTGATAAGCGGGGTAGACGTGTGGCTTAATACACCTCGCAGACCAAGAGAAGCCTCAGGTACCTCTGGTATGAAGGCGGCGGTTAACGGGGTTCCGACTTTAAGCATTATGGACGGTTGGTGGATAGAGGGGTGCATAGAAGCTCTGACAGGCTGGTCTATTGGCTCAACCATAGAGGAAGAGAGCGATGATCAAAGCAACGCTAACGCCCTTTATGAAAAGTTAGAAAATGCAATTATTCCGACATTCTATAATGACAAAGACAAATGGATTGATATAATGCGTCATGCTATCGCGGTAAACAGTTCATTTTTCAATACGCACAGAATGGTGCAGCAGTATGTATTAAACGCATACTTAAATCTTTAAAGGAGCAAAATGGGATTAAGCAGACTTTTGATAAATAACCCTAAAATGTTCCTTATGCTGGCTATACCGCTACTTTACTCGGTAATAGCCCATGAGGTGTCACATGGATTTGTAGCATATTTGTTTGGAGACAATACTGCAAAACGTTCAGGAAGATTGTCTCTAAATCCCCTTATCCACCTTGATCCTATGGGAACACTTGCAGTGTTTCTTGTGGGTTTTGGATGGGCGAAGCCTGTGCCGGTAAATTATAGTAATCTTAAAAATTTTAGGCTGGGCTTGATATGTGTTTCACTGGCAGGCTGTGTAGCCAATCTGCTTATTGCAACACTGGCTATATTTTTGCTTAAGTTTTTTAACTTTGATGTTTATTCTATTCAGGGTACGGTTCTATATATAGTTGCGCAGATAAATGTTATTTTGTGCGCCTTTAACCTTATCCCCATTCCCCCGCTTGATGGGTCTAAGATCCTGATGGGGTTCTTGCCATACAGGGCGCAGCTAAGTCTTGCAAGGATGGAGCCGTACGGGATGTTTATCGTATTGATATTGTTATTTACCAGGGTTTTGGAGCCGGTTATAATCTTTATCTACAAGCTTCTTCTTAGTATTATCGTTATGCTACTTAGCTTTATTAGCTAGGTAGCTGGGCTAGTTATTTGAGGAATATATAGCGCAGGATAAACAAAACAGAGAATATCGTAACAAGCCTTGGGACCTCTTTGAATTTCCTACCGACAAACTTCAATATCACATAAGATATAAATCCAAAAGATATGCCCTCTGTTATGCTGAATGAAAATGACATTATTATTATGGTCAGGAAAGCAGGTATTGACTCAGAGTAATCAGTCCACTCTATCTTCTTCACATTTGCCATCATCAATACCCCTACAATAATAAGCGCAGGCGCTATTATAGGATATAGGGTAGTCTCGCCTACTGCAACACCGGAAGCCACCATCTTAATAAGCGGGTACAGAAATAACGAGAAAATAAACAACAAGGCTGTTACTATGTTTGCAAACCCTGTCCTTGCACCTTCTGCAACACCGGTTGAGCTTTCAATGTAGCTTGTAACAGTAGGTGTACCAAGGCTTGTTCCTGCAATGGTTCCAAGCGCATCGCTTAATAGCGCTCCCTTGGCCCTTGGTAGTTTACCATCTTTTAGGAATTTGGCCTCCTGCCCTATTCCTATTAGGGTGCCTACGGTATCGAAGAGATCAAGGAAAAATAATGTGAATATAACCCCTACCATATTCCATTTTAATGCTGCAGCAATATTTAGCTTGAACAAGGTTGGGAGTACTGATGGAGGTCTTCCAACGATGCCGTTATACTGAGCCATCTTAAATATTATAGCAACTAAGGTACTTGCTATTATCCCAAGCAAAATAGCAGCCTTTACCCTTAGTGTAAGTAGTATTGATATTACGGTGATCCCAAACAGTGAAAGTAATACACACGGACTTTTTAAATTGCCAAGCCCTATTATGGTTCCCGGTACCTGTACTATTATGCCCGACCATTCGAGCCCTATCAGGGCAATCAAGAGGCCGATTCCGACTGCAATAGCATTTTTAAGGGGTTCCGGTACGGCATTTATGAGTTTTTCTCTTAGACCGAATAAGGCAAGTACGATAAATGCAAACCCTGATATAAAGTTTGCCCCCAGGGCTACCTGCCATGATACTCCCATACCAAGGCATATCACATAGGCAAAATAGAAATTATGCCCCATAGCAGGGGCAAGTGCTATCGGATAGTTCGCCAAAAATGCCATAAGGAACGTGGCTATGGCAGAAGAGATACAGGTTGCTACTATTACCGCCCCCTGATCCATACCGCATACAGATAAAACAACAGGCTGGACAAAGATGATGTAGGACATAGTTATGAATGTAGTAATGCCGCCTACTATTTCTTTCCGAAGGTTCGTATTTTTTTCTTCGAATTTAAAGAATTTGCTTACCATCTTCTTCTCCTTTTTAATACTAATCTTCTTAATAATAGTATAACCTTACTTACAAAGCAATATTAAATTGCCTGGTTAAGTAATTGAGTTGCTTTTTATTTGGTTTTTTGATATAAATGTGATTACTAAATTAACACTATTTAAGTCTATAAAAATAAGAGGAGGCTCTTATGCTAAAAAAAGCTCTATTATTTACTATGTTAATCTTTACTCTTTGTGCTAATTCCTATGCCCAGGAAGCCCTACCCACCGAGGTAGAGATTGGCGTAGATACGTTCTTTGAGCAGCTGGCCAATGAAGATGTTGAAACCGCTATTAATAATTTGGTAAAGGGAACGTTGCTTGAGAGCAAGGTTCAGGAGCTTAATTTGGTAATAGGGCAGCTTAAGAATCTTCCTCTAATATATGGCCCTATAGTGGAGGTAGAGCTTTTGGAGGTTAAGTACTCCACAGAATCACTCTTAAGGGCGAGGTATTTGGTTAAGCTGAGAGACTATCCCACAGTGTTTGATTTTTATTTTTATAATATGGATGGTAGCTGGACTTTACTTAAATTCTGGTTTAACGACACAATCGAAGCTTTATTCTAGAATTGATTGTATGGAAGGATGCCAGAGTGGCTGAATGGGGCGGTCTCGAAAACCGTTAGACTCGTAAGGGTCTCGGGGGTTCAAATCCTCCTCCTTCCGCCAATACTTATTATACATTTCTTGGAGAGGTGCGAGAGCTGGTTGAATCGGCACGACTGGAAATCGTGTAGGCGCCGAAAGTGCCTCCAGGGTTCGAATCCCTGCCTCTCCGCCAGTATAATTTTGAATTACCTAATAGCTGCTTACGCATATCTGCAAATATTTGTAATCTGTATATAGCATGAGAAAATAGTAGCTGTATACAATGCCATCCAACGGTGTTATCATAGACTGTAATGACAAAAATACCAAACCAAACAAATGCTTCTTTTTGCGGCCTTGGAATTGCCCCGAGGATACTTGAGCTATTGGATCGGATGCGATTTATTCATCCGACGCCAATACAATATAAAGCGATCCCTATAGCTATAGAAGGCAAGGATATTATAGGGGTTGCGCAAACAGGAACAGGCAAAACACTCGCTTTTGCTATACCAATTATTCAGCGTCTTGCCCAGAGAAAAGGACGTTGCTTGGTTCTAACTCCCACACGGGAACTCGCCATACAAGTTAACGAGACATTCAGAAAGATTGCACCGATGTTTGGAATTAAGACAGTCGTTCTTATTGGCGGAGCCCCTATGCACACCCAGCTAAAAGCCTTGAAAAAAAAGCCGCCTATTTTGATTGCAACCCCAGGTCGTCTTGTTGATCACATGATGAGGCGGACTGTTGCTTTAGCAGATGTAAATACCCTGGTTCTAGATGAAGCTGACAGAATGCTGGATATGGGTTTTCTGCCGCAGATTAAGGATATTCTTAAGGTTTTGCCTAAAAATCGACAGACCATGCTTTTTTCGGCAACTATCCCAAAAGAGGTTGTAGCGATAGCTACCTCGCACATGAGGCTTCCCGTGCATGTGGAGGTTGCCCCGTCTGGTACTACGGCAGAACGTATTGTACAGGAAATATTTATTATTAAAAAGAGCGATAAAAAAC
>CAZOIE010000176.1:0-4332 GCA_964579905.1 uncultured Planctomycetia bacterium | reverse complement strand
GCTAGAAAGTATGACCGAACATTTTATGCCAACAAGGGCGGAGGTAACCGATTGTGCAAATGCTATAATAGATGGATCAAACTACCTTATGCTATCGGGAGAAACAGCGATTGGTAGTTATCCTTCTGAAACTGTTAACATGATGAACCAGATAATAAAGTCCACAGAGGAATATTTATCCAGTAAGGGTAGCCTGAAAAAGGGACATTTGCAATTTCCTTAAGGAGGATTTGAATGTTTGCGGTCTCTAATCTTTTGATTGCAGTTGCAAAGATTTTGGATATCGTTTTTTCCATACTGTATTGGCTGATATTAGCAAGAGCACTAATTAGTTGGGTGAACCCAGATCCGTATAATCCAATAGTGCAGTTTTTATCCAAGACCACAGAACCCATACTTTATCCTATAAGAAGGATGCTACCTTTGAATTTTAGATTTGGGATTGATATTTCACCCATTGTCGCATTTCTTGTGATAATATTCCTTAAGTCATTCTTAGTAAGGACACTGTTTGATCTAGCTATAAGATTACAAAATAAAGGTTTCATGTAGTTGTAACTTTGAAAGGAGGAACAAATAATGGTTGATTGGAGCGATATTCGTGGACCGGACGATATTGTGAATGTAGGTAAGAAAAAGTTCGGAGATTTTGGTAAGTTTATCCCGCTTTTAGTTCTTGGGTTTTTCATTTTGATTGGACTAAAAGGGATAATCTATTCCATAGGGCCAGATGAGCTAGGGGTAATTCAAAGATTCGGCAAGTACGTTCGCCTTACATCGCCGGGCTTGCATGTAAAGATTCCCTTTGGAGTGGAAAAGGTAACACCTATTAAGGTTGAGAAGGTTTTCAAGGAGGAGTTTGGATTTAGGACACTTAGACCCGGTGTAAAGACTCAGTATTCTGCAAGGCAGTATTTTGAGGAGTCTTTGATGCTTACGGGTGATTTGAATATTCTGGATGTGCGCTGGATAGTTCAGTTCAAGATAAAAGATCCAGCGAAGCTACTGTTTTCTGTTCGAAATCCTGTGGATAGCATAAGAGATATCTCCGAGGTGGTAATGCGCCGCTTTGTCGGGGATTACAGCGTGGACGAAGTGCTTACCACAAAGAGAGAAGAGATAAATGATTTAGCGCAAATTCAGATGCAAAAAATACTGGATAACTATGATATAGGTATTCAGATTATCACGGTAAAATTGCTGGATGTAAATCCTCCTGAGAAGGTAAAACCTGCTTTTAATGAGGTAAATGAGGCAAAGCAGGAAAGGGAGAAGATGATTAACCAGGCCCGTGAGGCTTACAATAAGGTGATACCTAAAGCTAAGGGAGAAGCAGAAAAGACTGTGCGGGAAGCCGAGGGCTACGCGCTTGATAAGATAAATAGGGCTAAGGGTGAAGCCAAAAGATTCCTAGCTACATTGGTCGAGTATAATAAGGCTCCACAGATAACCCAAAAGAGGCTGTATCTTGAAACGTTGACTGAGGTACTACCTCGTGCAAAGGAAAAGTATGTTATCGACCCAAAACAATCAACAATTTTGCCATTCTTGAATGTGGGCGAGAAAGGTGGTGTAAGATGACAAAGGAAAAGCAAAAAGCAATATTGACTACTTTGGGTATTATAGCCGCCTTGATAGGGCTTGCATTTGCAAGTGGAGCTCTGTATGTAGTTGATGAAACAAAGCAGGCTGTAATTACTCAGTTTGGTAGGCCTATAGGAGATCCAATAACATCTGCGGGACTACATTTCAAAATGCCCTTTGTCCAGCATGCAGAGTATTTTGAAAAGAGAATCTTAGATTGGGATGGTGATCCAAATCAAATACCCACGAAGGATAAAAAATATATATGGGTGGATGCAACAGCACGCTGGAAGATAGTTGATGCGCTCAAATTCTTACAATCGGTGGGTAACGAGATAGGTGCGCACGGCCGCTTGGATGATATTATCAATTCTGCAACAAGAGATGCTGTTACAGGACATTTGCTGGTTGATGCGGTTAGAAATACCAACCGTATATTAGAAGCAGATACCAAGGGAGAAGATATTATTGTTACCGAGGAGGCTTTGGAGCATATAGATATAGGTAGAGAAAAGATAACCCGCGCCATCTTGGAAAAGTCACAGCGTCTAGCACCTCAGTATGGAATTGAAATTATAGATGTGCGTATCAAGCGCGTAAACTATGTAGACGATGTTAGGAACAAGGTTTACGATAGGATGATCTCTGAAAGAAAACGTGCTGCTGAGAAGTATAGATCAGAAGGGCATGGTAAGTCTGCTGAGATTGAAGGTCAGGTTGCAAAAGAATTAAAAGAGATTACATCTGAAGCATATAGAAAGGCCGAGATTATTAAGGGAAAGGCGGATGCTAAGGCAATAAATATCTATGCCGAGGCATATGATCAGGAACCGGGGTTTTACTCTTTCCTAAAAACGCTTGATACCTATCGAAAGACCATAGACAGAAACTCTACGATAATTCTGACAACCGATAGTGACTATTATAAATATTTGAAACAGCTAAATGATTAGTAGCCGAGTAGGCACCTTATAGGTAGGAATTATTCGTTAGTTTTACATTTATGTATGCGTACTGCTAAAATGGATTTAGCAGCCGGGTTGCATTTTGCAAATAAGGGGAGTTTATGTGGACTAAGGAGAGTCTTCAGCAGTTAATTAGAGAAAAGATGTCCGATTATCTTTTCATCGTGGTTTCTAATAGGCAGCCTTATATTCATGTGTATAGAAAAGGAAAGATTGAGTGTCGTCGAGGCGCAGGCGGGGTTATAACAGCTCTTGATCCTGTTATGCAAAGCTGTAACGGGACATGGGTTGCCTTTGGTAACGGGGATGCAGACCGTAAAGCTACCGATGAGAAGGGAAGGCTCAAGGTTCCGCCAGAGGATAACTCATATACCCTCAGGCGCGTATGGCTTACCAAGGAAGAGGAACATGGTTATTACTACGGCTATTCTAACGAAGGCCTTTGGCCCCTTTGCCATATGGCGTTTCAGAGACCGACATTCAGGAAGGAAGACTGGGAATATTATAGGGCGGTTAACGAGAAGTTTGCCCAGACCGTAATAGATGAGGTCGGTAGTAGAAAAGCCTTTATTTGGATACAGGATTACCACCTTTGTCTTTTACCTAAGTTGTTAAAGGAGAAGGCGCCCGATCAGTTAATTGTTGCTCACTTCTGGCATATACCTTGGCCTGGGTATGAGACATTTAGAATCTGTCCTCAAAAGAAAGAGATTTTAGAGGGACTTCTCTCAAACGACCTTTTGGGATTTCATATTCGTCACCACTGCGATAACTTCCTTGATTCTGTAGATAGAGAGATGGAGTGCAAGATTAACAGGGAGCGTTTCTCCATCGTTCGAAAAGGACATGAGACCCTAATACGTTCCTATCCAATCAGCGTTGATTTTGAAAGCATAAGTAAAGTGTCTGCGTCAGAGGATGTGGATAAGGCTATGCAGGAGTTAAAAGAGGAATATTCTTTAAACGGTTTCAAAATACTTCTGGGCTTAGATAGACTGGATTACACAAAGGGTATTCCCGAGAGACTTTTGGCTATTGATCGTCTGTTTGAAAAACACCCAGACTTGAAGACAAAGGTTATCTTTATTCAGATGGGCGAACTGAGTCGTATACATATACCCAAGTATAAAGCCCTCAATGATGAGATCAATGCTTTGGTTGAGGAGATAAACTGGAAACACTCTACAGATGGTTGGCATCCGATTATTCTTGTAAGGAGGCATTTATCATTTAGCGAGCTTTTGGCTTTTTATCGCATTGGTGACGTATGTATAATAAGCTCATTACATGATGGGATGAATCTGGTTGCCAAGGAGTTTGTATCCAGCCGTTGCGATGAACAGGGTGCGCTTGTTTTAAGTCAGTTTACCGGTGCTATCAGGGAGTTTGCTGATGCTATTTCTATTAGTCCGTTTGATCGTGAGCAATTTAGCGATGGAATATATGAGGCGCTTAGTATGACAAAAAAAGAGCGTGCTTCACATATGCAAAAACTTCGTAAGATTGTCCAGCAGAACAATATATTTCGCTGGGCAGGAAAAGCATTGTCAGAACTTTTGAAGTTCGAATTTAAGGAGTAAGGTTATGCAGGTAAAAGATGTAATGACAAAAGATGCAATTACCGTTAAACGCTCCACGACACTTAGACAGCTGCTTGAGATATTTGCCAAGTTCCACATGTTTCCACTAGTTCCTGTGGTCGAAAATGGTAATGACTTTGTTGGGGTAGTTTCCTTTCGTAACCTCATTAATGTGTTCAAACCCCATAAGCATGATATGTTAA
>CAZOIE010000175.1:0-4341 GCA_964579905.1 uncultured Planctomycetia bacterium | reverse complement strand
CCAATTAACATTGCATTTTTGATAAAAAATTTCAAAAATAGAAAAGCTTTATCTATATTAAGCATCTACTTGCTCTTTCTTTGCATAGCTCTTATGTTAACCAAATCATTGGGAGGGTGGGTAAGCTTGATTTTTTCTCTACTCATTTTTTCATTGCTACTTTCTAAAATTAAAAAGTTCTATTCCTATGACTATTTAATACTTTCTATTATATTGGTTGGGGTCTCTATATTTATACTCACAAATCGCTGGGAGCAGTTCTTTGATTTTAAAAACCCGCATAATTCTATAGTACAAAGATACTACTGCTATAAGGCAACCGGCCAGATGATACTAGAACACCCTATCAAAGGAATAGGCCTTGGAAACTTTAGGCATTACTATCAAAAACATAAGCCGCCCAAAGCACTATTTGCGGGATTTTCACATAATTCTTATTTGCAACTATGGTCTGAGGTGGGGATTTTTGGGATAGCTTTCTTTCTCTTGTTCGTTATAATGATTATCTATAATTCATCAAAGCGCCTAAAAGAAAATAAAGATATTCTCTTTCTTGGCATATATACCGCCTCTTTATCCTTTCTAATCCATAACACTATAGATAGCTCTTTCTTTCTTCCTGAGGTATCTTACCTTTGGTGGGCAATATTTGGATTATCTGCGGATATATAATTTAAACACACTCAACCAAGCTGCTAAAATTCGGATCGCTTCCCGTAATTACCTTTATATATCTTTCCTGAAGTTCTTTTATTATACCATGCGAACTATTAAGCTTTTTCTTTTCGATTTTCTTAATAGAAACTATACCCTTTGCAGAGCCTGTAATAAAAGCTGCGTCACTATTTAAAAGCTCTTTCTTGGTAATTTCTTCCTGCTTAATTCGTACACTCATCTTTGACAGAATTCCAATTACAGTTTTTCTTGTGATGCCATCCAGTACATTGTCCAATGGTGGTGTTTTAATCTCGTTATTTTTTAAAATAAATATATTGGCGGTTGATGTTTCCGTTATATTTCCGTCTTTCCCGAATAATACTACATCATCATAACCTAATTCAGAAGCATGTTTTTTTGCCAATGCGCTTATCAAATATCTGCCTGAAGCTTTAAGTGAAGAATATTCTCCGCAAAATGGATTAATTAAACCTTCAAAGCAAGCTAGAGAAATAGGGATTTTCATCTTTAATGAAAAAAGTCTAAGATTAAAAGGCTTGAGTAGAATCGCAAGAGATGTATTTCGTTTTGATGGGAGTAGCTTTAGGTAGCTATCTTTACTAAATAAGATAGGCCTAATATAGTAACTATTTAATCCGTTTAACTTTACCACCCTTTTAATTGCTTTTATTATATCATCCTTTGAATAAACAATATCAAGCCCTAATAAATCTGCTGATTTAAAAAATCTTTCGATATGTTCATTTAGCCTAAACAAAATCACATCGTTTTTTAATTTGAGTGCTAGAATACCTTCAAAAATTGCAAGGCCATAGTGAAGCGAGTTAGCATCTAGATCAATAAATAACTCTTTTTTATTGTAAACTTTACCATCTACCCAATAATGCATAATACTAAATCTCCAACCTATCTCTAACTATGTTAGCATAGCAAAATGATACTACCTGTCCGTTAAGCAAATAACCTGTCTTACATCTTTTATTCTCATCTAAATCCATCGTATTAACATCTGGCCAGCTCCTTAATCCAACTTTCAAAATACTACTAGGATGAACCCATGGCAAAAGCTCTCTTTTAAAAATGATCTTCATTATTCCCTTAATAGCCATAAATGAACCAAACAATCTAATCACATTAATTAAAATCATTACCTTTCTTAATATCGAAGGATATGAGAATAATTTCTCAAGATGAAGATTTTTGGCTATTGGATAGAAATTCCTTTTATTAATTTTTATATGAAAATCAAAGGAACAACTTTTAATTGTAAATATCTCTCTTTGGAATATTTCATTAACAGCTCTTTTCAATTCAAATTCCTTTAACAGATCAGCCTTATTGAAACCTATCTCCCTTGAAAATATATCTATCATCTCCGAAATACACAACTTTTCATTGCTAAGATATGAACCAAAAGGAGCCATTGCCCTTAGTCTAAATTCATGAATAAAACCTCTGTTGTTTAAACAATAGTTAAACAACCCTTTTAACTCTCCCTCATTTACCCCTTTTACTAATACAGTTGCTAATACTGTGTTTATTTTTAATTCTTTTAAATTTTCAAGCGCCTTCACTTTGTCATTCAGTATATTATTTTCATTTATTCTACTTAGAACTTCATCGGATAGCGCATTTAACGAAAATGAAACATAATCAAGACCGTTTTTCTTCAATATCTTTAGATATTCAAAATCTGAAAGTTTAACCCCATTGGTTATTAAAAAAACTGTATTTTTTTTACTAAATAGCTTAATAATTTCGGACAGATCACCTCTAACCGTTGGTTCACCTCCACATATAGAGATTATCTTTCTTTTGAACCTACTCGATAAGGTTTTTAAAGCATCAAGGCTAATATCCTGTGCAGAATTTAGCTTCCTGTAGCAAACTGGGCATTTCAAATTGCACTTTGTAGTAACATCTATCATTACCTTGTCGAAGTCTACGCTCTGATATTTATAATCTATAGGTAATTTCCTATAAAAATCGGCATTCTTCTCAATCAAAAACTTAACATTATTAAACCTCATATTACCTTTTATTAAAAAAACACTCCCCTGTTCTTCTATGATCCTAGAATCCACTTTATTGAAAGTTGAAGCACATAAACTTTTTAGATCTTTAATTAAAACTGTCATTTTAATTAATAGTTACCTCATCAAGGGAAAGATTTTTCAAAAAATGAATTTGCCTTAGGCAGGACGACATATTCCCTTCCTTAGAATCTGAAAATAAATTGCAGGTATCAACCATTTTTAAGTCAATATTCTCTGCTGTATGAAATGTACCTACTATTATGCTAATTATATCAAGACCGCCTAAACCTTTTCTAAACACAAAAGCTAAGATTAAACGTATAATAGTTTTTCTAAACAAGCTACTTTTCAAAAATTCTTTGATTAAAAATACATATGGCAACGTAAGTAGAATTCCAAGCTTATTAAAAACTGTCTGCTTTGTATCTAGGGATATATTTATTTCTCTTAATATTTTATTTAATCCTTCAAGATCCAAAATCCTAGAAATAGGTATCAGTGAATCCTTGGCTGTAACACAATAACATCTCATTTCGCACAGCGGATGCTTCCTGCCACCTCTTTTGGTAAGTTTTCTAACTATTTCAAAAAAGCTGTAGCTAAATTCTGTACAGGAAACAAAATCCTTAAAACTAAAATTTGTCTTTTCTTCTACCTCTCGTAAAATCTCAGAGGCATCCATTTTATTATGTATGCCGACACGGCCTATTTCCCATACTGGGTTAAAATTAACTAACTTAACAATATCATTATTCTGTAATGCAAAATCTAAAAGATCTTTTATTTGATTAGAATTTATATCCTTTGACAGCATAACAAACAAATATATAGGAATATTGGACTCTCTTAAATTATCTATCGCCTCTAGCTTTACCGATAAAAGTTTCTCACCTCGCAAAAGTTCATACTGATTATCATAAAGTGTGTCAAATTGCAATATTATTAAGTCTGCCCCAGATCTTTTAAGTTTTTCTGTATAATTAAAATCAGCAAGAAGTTTACCATTTGTGAATAAACATACCTTATAGCCTTTCTCTTTTATAAACGATATAACTTCAAACAAATCCTTTCTTAACGTTGGCTCTCCTCCACATAAATACACATGCTCCCCTTTAAAACCATAAAGAATATCGCTAATTCGATTTAGATCTGGCTCTTCCAGGTAATATTCATTTGCACGTGCGAAGCAGAATGAACAATGTAAATTACATGAGGAATTCAGGTTTATTACAACTCCATCTGCAAAGTTAGGCTTTGTGGAATTATATATACTTCTTTTAACGCCAAGATAATCTCTGAAACTCGACCATGGATGCCTAGACTTAAAAATGCCGTGAATGGTACAACTTTTTGTAATATATACAATGCCAGATTCGTTTATTATGTCCGCGTCAATAACATCGAGGCATTTTGGGCACAGGCTTTTAGATTTGTCTATTATTTCCACTTAATCACACTTTCAAAAATACTAATTACTTATCTTTAAAACCGTCATATAATTGTTCAATAGTTTATAATATAAAGAGTCTTCATCAACTCTATTAAAATCTCTTTTTGATTCTTCGCTCCTTCCCATTTTATAAAGGGAGAGACCTCTACTTAAATATGCGAGCTTCAAATTTGGATT
>CAZOIE010000174.1:0-4343 GCA_964579905.1 uncultured Planctomycetia bacterium | reverse complement strand
CCCCCTTAGAGGACAAGTAAAATGGGATATACAATTACAGAAAAAGTACTACTGGCACATACAAACAAAAAAGATATAGCGCCCGGTGAATTCATAAACGCTAAGATAGATCTTGCGCTTGGTAATGATATTACTGCACCAATAGCCATAGATGTTTTTAAAAAGGGCGGCTTTAAGAAGGTTTTTAATAAATCCAAGATAGCCCTTATTCCTGACCACTTTACTCCCAACAAGGATATTGAGAGCGCACAACAGTGTAAATACCTTAGAGACTTCGCCAAAGAGCAGAAGATAAAGCATTACTATGAGGCAGGCGAGGTGGGCATTGAGCACGCACTTTTGCCCGAGCTTGGATTGGTACTGCCCGGTGAGCTTGTAATAGGAGCTGATTCCCATACCTGTACATACGGTGCTCTTGGAGCATTCTCAACGGGTATAGGTTCAACAGATCTTGCTGCTAGCTTCGTAACCGGAAGGTGTTGGTTTAGAGTACCTGAGAGTATTAAGTTCGTTTACTACGGCAAGATAAATAAATGGATCAGCGGCAAGGATTTGATTCTTTATACAATAGGTAAAATAGGTGTAGATGGTGCCTTATATAAGTCCATGGAATTCACCGGTGATGTTATATCGAAGCTCAACATAGACGATAGATTCGCTATGTGTAATATGGCAATTGAGGCTGGTGCAAAGAACGGTATAATTGCCCCTGACAAGACAACATTGGAGTATGTCAAAAATAGACCAAATAAGAGGAAGTTTAAGATATATACAAGCGATAAAGATGCAAAATACTCCTCAATAAAAGAGTTTGATCTAACAAAGCTTGAGCCGCAAGTATCCTGTCCGTCACTACCGAGTAATGCAAAGGGGGTAAGTAAGCTTAGCAGGGTAAAGATTGACCAGGTTGTAATAGGCTCATGCACCAACGGTAGGATTTCAGACCTTAGGATAGCTGCCAAGATACTGAAATCCAAAAAAATCCATAGGGGTGTACGCGTCATCGTCATCCCTGCAACTCAGCACATATATTTGCAAGCTATAAAAGAGGGCCTTGTAGATACCTTTATAAGGTCGGGTTGTGTGGTATCAACGCCAACCTGTGGCCCTTGCTTGGGCGGCCATATGGGAATACTTGCTGAAGGTGAAGTAGCAATATCTACGACCAATAGAAACTTTGTAGGCAGAATGGGACATTTAAAAAGCAAAGTGTATCTATCCAACCCTGCCGTTGCAGCTGCTTCGGCTATAAAGGGTAGGATAACACACCCTAATGAGGTGGTATAAAGATGAAGCTTTCAGGTAGAGCGCATATATTCGGTAACAACATAAATACAGACGAAATCATACCCGCCAAATTCTTGAAGACGCTCGATAGAACCGAGCTTGGAAAACACTGTATGGAGGGAATTGATGAGAATTTCATGAAGAAGCTGGCCAAGGGCGATATAATTGTCGCAGGTCAAAACTTTGGCTGCGGTTCAAGCAGGGAGCAGGCGCCTATCTCAATAAAGGCGGCCGGGGTTTCCTGCGTAATAGCTAAGAGCTTTGCAAGGATTTTCTTTAGAAACTCTATAAATATCGGCTTGGCTATACTTGAGATTAAAGGGAAGCTCAATATAAAAAGCGGCGATAAGTTGGAAATTGATTTAAAGAAGGGGCTGCTTTTAAACAAAACCACCAACAAATCACACAAGGCATCGGTATTCCCACAATTCCTGGAGGAGCTGATTAAAAGCGGTGGTCTTATTGACTGGGTCAAGAAAAACTCTAAGGACTGTGCCAAAAAATGAAAATAGATAAAGCGAAGGTTGATATAGTTGCGTTTTCAGATGAGTATAAGACTATAGGGACGGCTCACGTATTTTCTAGCGGCAGATTTTCTGATTTTATTGACAATCTACAAAAGGGATACATTAATATCACAAATGCGAAGGTATATTCCGTTAGAACCAATAAGCTGCTCTATGAGACAAAATTCATGAAACTAAATCTTGTTTATATCATGGCTATAATGCCTGTAGCTGATTTTATTGATAAATCTGGCGAAAAGCCTAAAGATGGAGGGTTGTATACAATTGAGTAATTCGTACAAAATAGCGGTCATTCCGGGAGATGGTACCGGCCCGGAAGTAGTTAGAGAAGGTTTAAAGGTTCTTGAGGCGGTTTCTCAGAAAGCTGATTTTACGTACTCTACTGAAACCTTCAAATTTGGCGGTGATAGATACATAAGAACGGGTGAAACCGTTCCTGACTCAGCGATAGAGGATCTTAAGAAATTCTCAAGCATCTATCTTGGCGCCATAGGTCATCCCGATGTAAAACCCGGAATACTTGAGACAGGAATTCTCCTGAAGATAAGATTTGCCCTTGATCAGTACATTAACCTTAGACCTGTCAAACTCTACAAAGAGGATTTTTGCCCGGTAAAGGACAAAAAACCTGAGGATGTGGACTTTGTCGTGGTCCGCGAAAACTCTGAGGGTCTTTATAAGGGAATGGGTGAATTTCAACACAAAGGAACCGAAAACGAAATAGCCATTCAAACCTCTTACAATACCAGGAAGGGCGTTGAAAGATGCGTTCGCTTTGCTTTTGACTACTGCATGAAGCGCAATAAAAGGAAGAACCTAACACTCTGCGGCAAAACCAACGTATTGACATATGCCTGGGACCTTTGGAACAGGACATTTAATTCAGTCGCTAAAGAATATCCGGATATAAAAACAGACTATGCGCACGTTGATGCAACAACCATGTGGTTTGTGAAAAACCCTGAGTGGTTCGATGTAATTGTAACCGACAACATGTTCGGCGATATCATTACCGATCTTGGAGCTATGATACAAGGGGGTATGGGAATTGCCGCAGGCGGAAATATAAATCCAGAAGGCGTCTCCATGTTTGAGCCAATAGGCGGAAGTGCCCCGAAGTATACCGGTAGAAATGTTATCAACCCACTTGCTGCTATCTGCGCTCTCGGCATGATGCTTGAGACCTTAGGCGAAGAAGCTGCTGCAAAGATGGTAGAGGATGCGGTTATAAAGGTTGTGAGTGAACGGCTTAAGTCTCTTGGAGCCGGAAAAACAGGTTACTCAACCAGTGAGATTGGTGACCTGGTAGTTAAATATCTTTAAAACTTAATAAGGAAAAAATGAAAAGACAACAGAAAAAAATATCTAAAGACAAATATAACGTAGCGGTCATAGGTGTAGGTGCCGTAGGAATTGAGATGCTTCGCTGTCTTAAAAAGCGCTCATTCCCAATAGGTGAACTTAAAATATTTGCCCGTTCAAGCCGCGTTATAAAGGTGGACGGAAGAAAGTACAACGTCCAGGCAATATCTACTGAAGGATTTAATGGAATAGACATAGCTCTGTTTGCAGGTACTGAGGGAGAGAAGGGTGCTGCTGTTACCTTTGCCCCTGCTGCTGTTAAAAGGGGTGCTGTCGTAATAGATAACGGTGCTGATTTTAGAATGCATAAGAATGTTCCTTTGATTGTTCCTGAGGTAAATGCAAAGGACATAAAGCAACATAAGGGGATAATATCAAATCCAAACTGTTCCACTATACAGATGGTTGTTGCGCTTGCACCAATACACAAGGCCGTTGGGCTTAAAAGGATTGTTGTAAGCAGCTACCAAGCGGTCTCAGGAGCAGGAAGGGGCGGTATCATGCAGCTTGAAAATGAACTTGCCGGTAGATTCTCAAATGATAAAACCTTTGCTTCAAGCATTGCAAAAAACGTTATCCCCCAAATAGGCGGCTTTGGTGATTATGATTATACCTCTGAGGAATGGAAGATGGTTCATGAAACCCACAAGATATTTCACGATAAGAAGATCAAGGTTTCAGCAACCTGCGTCAGAGTTGGCGTTATAACCGGACATTCTGAGGCGGTCTATATAGAAACCAAAAAGGGTGCCTCTGTAGATAAAATCAGAAAGCTTCTCATTAAAGCTCCCGGTGTCAAGGTAGTAGACACCCCAAAGACCAACCATCCACTTCCTATAGATGCTGAAGGTAAGGATGAGGTATTTGTCGGAAGAATAAGAAAGGATCCGTTCGTTAGGAATGGCCTGTGGCTGTGGGTAGTTGCCGATAACCTGAGAAAGGGTGCAGCATTAAACGCTGTACAAATAGCTGAAGAATTGATCAAGGGCTAATTATGAACGATGAGATAATGCAACCGCATAGGCCTCAATGGAAGTCAAGAATAGGTTTCCTGTTTGCTGCACTTGGATCTGCAATAGGCCTTGGTAATATATGGCGTTTCTCATATCTATGCTATGAAAATGGTGGTGGGGCATTTCTACTTCCGTGTTTCATAGCGCTCCTGAC
>CAZOIE010000173.1:0-4351 GCA_964579905.1 uncultured Planctomycetia bacterium | reverse complement strand
CCTAGGGCAAGACGATCTTCCGCTTAATGTTGCAAGAAAATTATTTTACAAGAAGAAGATAGTTGGCATATCGACTCATTCTAGGATTCAAGCAATCGCAGCGCAGAGGGCAGGTGCGGATTATATAGGTGTTGGTCCTATTTTTTCTACACCAACGAAGCCTGACTATGAAGCGGTAGGATTGGGGCTAATTAGCAAGGTAAATATTTTTCTTAAAATCCCCTTTGTAGCTATAGGTGGTGTAAATATACATAATCTTGAGGATGTAGTTAAATCAGGAGCTACTAGGGTGGCTGTAGTGCGAGCATTAATGAATTCAAATGATATATGTAAAACAACAAGGTTATTTAAAAAGCACCTTATTAGTTTAGTAAATAAACATAGTCAATGAGTAGGACGAGGATAAAAAATGACACAGATTGAACAGGCACGAAAGAAAAAGATCACCAGGCAGATGAGACTTGTTGCTGAGAGCGAATCTCTTCCTGTAGAGTTTATCCGTGATGGAGTAGCTAGAGGGACTATTGTTATCCCGACTAATAAAAACCATACGATAAAAAGATTGTGTGGTGTGGGAAAAGGTTTAAGGACAAAGATAAATGCAAATATCGGAACCTCACCTGATTCTAAGGATTTAAAGAATGAGATTAAGAAGCTGGAAATCTGCTTAAAATCTGGTGCAGATGCTGTAATGGACTTAAGCACAGGAGGAGATATAAAGGAGATTAGAAAACACATCTTAAAATTATCGACAATTCCAGTTGGTACTGTACCTATCTATGAAGCTATTATTAGCGCAATGCGAAAAAAGAAACCTATTTCAAGTTTGACTGAAGATGAAATAATTGCCGCATTTGAGTCACACGCAAAAGATGGAATAGATTTTGCAACAATACATTGTGGATTAACTTTAGAAACCCTTAAGCGCATTAAAAAGGGTGCAAGGAATATAGATATTGTTAGTAGGGGAGGTGCCTTCTTAGCAGAGTGGATGGTTGTAAATAAAAAAGAAAATCCATTCTATTCGAATTTTAATGCAGTTCTAAAGATAGCTCGTAAATATGATGTTACCCTTAGCTTGGGAGATGGGATGCGTCCCGGTTCCGTTAGCGATGCAACAGATAATGCCCAAATTCAAGAGTTGATTTTGCTTGGCGAGCTTGCTAAACAGGCTCAAGATGAGGGCGTGCAGGTCATGATAGAAGGACCAGGTCATGTGCCCATAAACCAAATTGCAGCCAATATAACTCTACAGAAAAGGCTTTGCGGGAACACACCCTTTTATGTTCTTGGTCCCCTTGTTACGGATATTGCTCCTGGATACGATCATATAACCTCAGCTATTGGTGGAGCTATGGCTGCTAGTTATGGTGCCGATTTCCTATGCTATGTAACGCCATCTGAACATTTAGGATTACCGACTCATCAAGACGTTAGAGATGGAATTTATGCTGCAAGAATTGCAGCACATGCTGCTGATATAGCTAAGGGCGTTAAGGGTGCCATGGAAAAAGATATAGCAATTTCTAAGGCAAGAAAAAAGCGAGATTGGAAAGCTCAGACAAACCTAAGTATTGACCCACAGAAATTAAAGGCCGCTAAGAAAAATCTTACTTTGAATGATGATTCTTGTTCAATGTGTGGAACATTTTGTTCAATGAAGGTAATGGATAGTTTAATGTGAGGGTAAAATGATTCTTTCAATTGGATCTGTAGGTATAGATACTATAAAAACACCATTTGGAAAGGTAAATGAGGCCCTTGGAGGTTCTGGCACTCACTTTTCAATGAGCTCAAGTTTCTTTAGCAAAGTATCTTTAATTGCGGTGGTTGGCAATGATTTTCCAAAAAGGCATATACAACTTCTAGAGTCAAGGGGTGTAGATTTATCCGGACTTCAAGTTACTAACGGAAAAACTTTTAGATGGAGTGGTGAATATACACTAGATCTAAACAATCCTAATACCATATTTACCAAACTGAATGTTTTTTCTGAATTCAATCCTGTTATCCCAAATAGGTTTAGAAGTTATCCGTATGTGTTTCTTGGAAATATAGACCCTGATTTGCAGTTATATGTTTTAAGACAGATGAACTCTCCCAAAATTATTGCCTGTGACACTATAAAGCTATGGATACAAAATAAGGCAAAGCGCCTTAAGTCCGTTATAAAGAAATCAGATATTTTCTTCCTTAACGATTCTGAGGCAAGGGAGTTTACGGGGGAATACAATCTAAAGAAGGCAGCTCAATATCTACTTTCTTTGGGCCCAAAGTATATCGTTATAAAGAAAGGTGAACATGGAGTCTTACTTTTTTCAAAAGACTCAGTGTTTATATCACCAGCTTTACTACTTGAGAATATTTTCGATCCTACAGGGGCAGGAGATTCTTTTGCCGGTGGTTTTATTGGATATGTTAGCAAGAAGAAGTCTCATTCGGCCTCAGTTATGAAGCAGGCAATTATTTATGGTACCATTATGGCTTCTTTCTGCGTTGAAGGTTTTGGCGTAAAGAGACTCGCAGGTCTTAAGTCACGTGAGATAACCAAGCGTTTTAATGAATTTAAAAGAGTTACTCAGTTTTAAGCGCGGGTGTAGTTCAGTGGTAGAACGTCAGCTTCCCAAGCTGAATGTCGTGGGTTCGACTCCCATCACCCGCTCCAAAATGCAGTTTTCAGTATTTTTAGCTATATATGTGTTTTTAGCATTAGCTCTACCTAGCTGTGCACCAAGTAAAAGCTTAATAGTGAAAAGTGATTCTAAAAAGCAAGGCTTTTACCATGAGGTGAAAAAAGGTGAAACCCTGTGGAAGATTTCAAAAAAATATAATATGGAACTTGAAGCAATACTTACGAGTAATGCTTTAACAAATGGCACCATTATAAAACCTGGTGAATCAGTTTTTATACCTTTAATTCAAAAAGATGACTATCAAGAGATTTTGGGCGGAGATGATTTTATTTGGCCGATAGAGGGCAAGGTTATAGCTTTTTACGGGATGAGAAATAAAGGTGTGATTAATAGGGGCATAGATATTAAACCTGATAGAGGTTTAAGTATTCTCGCATCAATGAATGGTGAAGTTATTTTTTCATCAAAAGAGAATACTTCGCAAATACTTACAACGGGACAACTCTTTAGATTGTCTAAATATTACGGTCATATTGTAGTTATGATGCATAATAATGATTTTTTCACTATTTATGCTAATGCTGCAGATATTTTAGTAAATGAAGGTGAGCTTGTTGAACAAGGAGAAGTTATTGCAAGGCTCAAGGAGCTTGATAGTACAAGTGAGGATTATTTACATTTTGAAATAAGGAAGGGAAATAAAGTGCAAAACCCATTTCACTTTTTACCCTAAAAGATAAAATGCCTATTTATGAATTCGAATGCAGTAAGTGCAGTTTTGGATTTGATGTATCTTTAAAGAGTTTTACAAGTGAAAAAAACACTGTGGTATGCCCAAGGTGTAATTCGCATGATGCGTCTAGAAGATTTTCAGTATTCGGTATTAATGCAAATAAAAGCTCAGCGACATCATATTCTTCTAAGAGTTGCTCGGATTGCTCATCAACATCATGTTCAACTTGTCGGTAAAAAGAATGATTTATACAGATCCAGTACTCGGTAAAGATTTTTTTGGTAGAGAACAGATTCTGTCGAAATTGAATAAAAAGCTAAATTCTCTAAATAGCGGATTTAGGCAGAATGTTGCTTTACTAGGACCTGCTCTTTCTGGCAAGACATCAATTTTGAAATATTTCCTTACCAAATTTGAAAATGATAAATTTCTGTTTTTTTATTTAGAGGTAAAAGGAAGTTCGTTTGAAGAGTTTATTAGAAAGTTCTTAAGTTCATTTTTATCAAGCCTTTTGTCTAAGACCGATGAGTTTAATAAATTAGCAATTATAGACAATCAAACCTTACTTAGCAAATTTCAGGTATATCTTCCAAAAACAGCTCCTCTTGTGAGTGAACTTTTTGTTTTGTTAGATAAGTCAAAATTCAATAAGGTCTATGAGAAATTATTTGAAATTTTGGAATCGGCGAAAAAAGAGATTAGCAAACCTCTTATAATAATACTTGAGGAGTTTCCGCGCCTTTTAGATTTAGGAATAAAATCCCCATTTGAAATTTTAGGGAAGAAGTTGCTAATCCAAAAAGATATTATGTTTGTTCTCTCTAGCTCTTCTGTGAACGAGGCAAGGCGTATAATAACAGAAAAACTATCTCTCTTATTTTGTAATTTTGAGGTTATAGAAGTGCAGCCTTTTGACTATTTTACAAGTAAAGAGTTTATTAATAAACGGTGTGCAAATATTAATCTAGAAGGGGTATATAAGAAC
>CAZOIE010000172.1:0-4352 GCA_964579905.1 uncultured Planctomycetia bacterium | reverse complement strand
ATCTTAGATGAAGCACTGCCTGCCTTTGCAGCTGCTAAGGAAACTCCTAAAAGTGCGTTTGCCCCTAAGCGTCCTTTATTCTTCGTCCCATCTAAATCTATCAAAAAGCTATCAAGCTTTCTCTGGTCTTTTATATCAAAGCCCAACAACTTTGGCTTTATCTTCTTGGTTATATTGTTAACCGCTTTTGTTACGCCCTTACCAAGATATCTTGACTTATCCTTATCCCTTAATTCCAATGCCTCATGTTCACCGGTGGATGCTCCAGAAGGTACAGCCGCCCTTCCAATAGAACCATCCCTTAGTAAAACATCTACCTCAACGGTAGGGTTTCCCCTGGAATCCAGTATTTCGCGAGCCTTAATATCTCTAATTTTCATATTCATACCCATTAGTTATATAAGAAGCCTGTATTAAAGTCAACTAAAATCTCTAAGACTTCTATTTATTATTAATAAGAGTTTCGGCCTTTCTAAGTAGCCCCTGGACCATCCTCTTGGAGCTTGCTTCAGCATATAATCTTACAATAGGCTCTGTACCGGAAGGCCTTATCAACAACCAACTACCATCACTAAATTTGAATTTATATCCGTCTGTTTTCTCAATATCCAAGACACTCGCACCGGAAATAGCCTTAGGCTTAAATCGATCAAGCCTCTTAAATAGCTTTGCCTTTGAGCGAAGCAATAAACCTCTCCTCTCAAAATACAGCCTACCGTATTTCTTCGTAATATCCTTAAATATAGCCCTTATTCCTTTCTTGTTTAACGCACACGCCTCAAGAGCTAATAAACAGGCCAATATACCATCCTTCTCCGGAACATGTCCTCCTATAGATATGCCACCAGACTCCTCTGCGCCCATAAGGCAATTCCCTTTTAAAAGCTCCTCAGCTATATACTTAAATCCAACCGGTGTTTCTACAATCTTCATTCCGTTGGCACTGGCTATCCTATCTACCATAGCCGTTGTGGCAAGGCTCTTGGCCACAGAACTGTATCCCTTTCTTGTCTTTATTAGATGCTCAAGGATTACACATATAACCTCATCGGTACCAACAAATGAACCATCTTTATCGATTATGCCAAATCTGTCTCCATCCAAATCACACCCAAGACCCATATCCAACTTCTTTGTCTTTACCAACTTTGAAAGCTCCGCGAGCTGCCTCTGTCCCGGATTGGGCGAAATACCATTTAAGCTCTGGTTTATATGCTCATGCTATTTTTACAACTTAATCCCTGAATCTTCTAGAATCTTATCAAGATATCCGCGTGTCGTACCATAGAGAAAATCTACGCCAACCTTTAACTTCATCTTTTTTATAAGATCTAAGCAAACAACCTTCTTTATCTGAGACATATATACCCTGGAAGGATCAAACTCTTTAATGGATGTGACCGTATTATCAGTTCTAATGCGCCTTTTCTTTCTAAGCAGCATATTTATACGCTTCTCAAGGTATGAGGTTATATCTGGATCTGCAGCGCTGCCACTTGAAGGAGAAAATTTAAGACCATTATAATTGGGCGGATTATGGCTTGCAGTTATATTGATGGCACCGGATAACTTTTTCTCTATTATGTTAAGAGAGATCGCAGGAGTAGGCGTATCCCTATCGGTAAGTAAAACCTTTATGCCATTTGCCATCAAGACCTTGCATGCAGCCTTTGCAAACTCTCTCGATAAAAACCTTGTATCGTATCCTACTAAAACCGGTCTTTTATTTGCTTTAGATACATTTAAATAATCTGCTATTGCCTGGGTTACCAGCTTTACATTATCGAAGGTAAACTCATCGCTTATTATTGCACGCCAACCGCTTGTTCCAAACTTTATACTCATCTTATGTTAAACCTTTTTAAGCAACTATTGTCTTTCTGCCAACTATCTTTACTTTACCCTCAACAACCAATTTAAGGGCTCTGGGATATATAACATGCTCTATCTCATGAATCCTCTTTGCTAGACTATCATGAGTATCATTATCTTTGACCTTAACAGCCTCTTGAAGAATAATTGCGCCTGTATCAACACCCTCGTCAACAAAATGCACGCTAACGCCTGCTACCTTAACACCATGCTTAAGCGCATCTCCAATACCGTCGGTACCTTTGAAAGAGGGCAAAAGTGCTGGATGGATATTCAAGATTTTATTCTTATACCTTTTTACAAAAGAAGCTGTTAAGACCCTCATAAAACCTGCAAGAACGATCATGTCAATGTTGTATTTTTTTAGGTGTTTAAGGATTTCTCTTTCGAATTCAACACGTGTCTTATATGCCTTCGAGCTGATATAAACGGTATCTACACGCGCCCTCTTTGCCCGTACTAATGCATAGGCATCCTTCTTGTCGCATATAACTAAGGCCAAGTTTGCTTTTATATAACCACTTTTGACCTTATCTATAATAGCTTGAAGGTTCGTTCCTTTCCCAGAACAAAATACAGCAACATTCATAAGCCTCTTTTTAGGCATTTTACTTGCTCCTATTTACAGCATTTCATCAATTTTCTTAACAAACTCATCTTTCGACATGGCGCCGACCATCCTTGAGTGCTCTTGCTGATCTTTGAAAAATATCACCGTTGGTATATTCATAACGCCAAAGCGTGTTGGAATTTGCGGGTTTGAATCAACGTCAAGCTTTCCAATCTTCACCTTGCCATCATAATTCTTTGCCACTTCATCAACCACTGGGGAAAACATCTTGCATGGAGCACACCACTCGGCCCAAAAATCAACAACCAGCGGCGTATCAGAACAAGAGTCCAATTCCTTATCAAAATTTTCATCCGTAAGTTGTACTACGCTATGATCCATCTACCATCCTCCTTTCAAAATCGGTTAGTTTATTTTTGTATTTATACACTTGGTAGGGCATGCCTTTACGCACGCCATACTATTTGTACATTTTGAAAAATCTATCGCTGCTAAATTATTTTCGACATGTATAGCATCAAACTCACATGCCTTTTCACATTTTCTGCATGCTATACATCCAACCTTGCAGCTTTTCATAACAGAAGCACCTTTATCTTGAGAAGAACATGCAACCCATACCTTGCTCCTAAAAGGCATAAACGAGATGATTTTCTTAGGACAAGTCTTTATGCATAAGCCACAGGCGGTACACTTATTATCATCTATTACCGGCACGCAATTTTCACCCATTTTTATAGCATCAAAAGGGCACACCATTACGCAATCACCAAATCCAAGGCAGCCAAAACTGCAGCTCTTCTGGCCTCCATGCAGCAGGCTCGCTGCAGCACATGTATTAACACCCATATATCGATACTTATCAGTCGCCTTCAATCCACCATTACAAAAAACGGTTGCTATTTGTTTTGTAGTTGTTTCCACTTCGGTTCCCACTATCTGTGCAATACCACTATGGGCTTTGCTCCCTGCTGGCGCACAGGCACTAGGCTTTGCACTACCATCTGCAATCGCTTCTGCTAACCTTGCGCAACCTGCATTACCGCAAGCACCACAGTTTGAGCCAGGCAGGTAATTAAGAATCTCTTGTATTTTAGGATCAACCTGTACTGAAAATATCTTAATTGCATAGGCAAGGCCTATCCCAAACAAAAATCCTAATATCGAAAGGCTAATTACTGAAGCAAGTAGAGTCTGCATAATTTTTATAATTTAAATCCGCTAAATCCCAAAAACGCCATGGACATAAGTGCTGCTACTATGAATGTTATAGCGATACCCTTTAGAGACTTAGGAACATCCGCTAGTTCAAGCCTCTCTCGTATACCCGACATCAAGAATATAGCCAATGTAAAACCGACTCCTGCGCTAAGGCCCTGAATAAGTGCCATCAATAAACTATTTTCTCGGGCGATGCCTTCTGAGAAAAACATATTGCTATTTAATAGGGCAACCCCCAATACTGCACAGTTGGTGGTAATAAGAGGTAGATATATCCCAAACGCCCTAAAAAGTTGAGGGCTCATCTTCTGAATCACTATCTCTACAAACTGTACAAATGTTGCTATTACCAAGATAAAGGTTATTGTTCTTAAATAGGTTATCTCATACGGCAATAAAATAAACCTGTGGGCAAGCCATGTAACCAGGGAGGCCATAATCATTACAAAGGTAACCGCCCCTCCCATGCTAAGGGCAGGCTTTGTTTCCTTTGAGACACCTATAAATGGACAAAGGCCTAAGAATTTTGACAGAATAAAGTTGTTAATCAGTATCGCACTGATTGCTATCATTATAAGCTTCGAGATATCCATGCTAAGCCTTATTAGGCCCGTCCTTTAAGTGGAATCAGAACGGCCTACCTCCTTGGTTAGATTTTTTGTTACTGATTAAATTGGTTAGACCTATC
>CAZOIE010000171.1:2137-4355 GCA_964579905.1 uncultured Planctomycetia bacterium | reverse complement strand
ATTCGTTTTTCTTGACAGAGACGGTGTTATAAACAGGGACCCCCATGGATACGTAACAAAGTGGAAGAATTTTCGCTTTATTCCTAATGCAAAAAGGGCTATTCGCCTTTTAAACGCCAATGGATTTAAGATTATAGTTATATCCAATCAGGGAGGAATATCAAAAGGGCTGTTTACAAAGGAAAAATTGGACCTTATTACCAGAAATATGCTAAAATCTATATCCAATAGCGGTGGCAGGATACATGCTACCTGGTTTTGCCACCATAAGCTTGAAGATAACTGTGCCTGTAAAAAACCTAAGATAGGATTATTCAAAAAAGCCACCAAAAACCTAAAACTCAACAAGAAAAAGACTTTTTTCATCGGTGATAGCGAGGTGGACGTAAAAGCGGGTAAGGACTTCGGCTTAAAAACCATATTTGTATTATCGGGTAAAGGCACCAAGAGTATGTTAAACAATTTTAAGAGAAGACCAGACTTCGTTTGTAAAGACCTGCTCGAAGCAAGTAAGGTAGTGATAAGGGAGTTTAATGGCTAAGAAGATACTTGTATCATTTGCTACAAGCGGTGCTGGGCATAAGATAGCTGCAGTTGCCATAAAGGATTATCTTGAGAAATCCCACCAGGAGGATTTCGAGATAACCTACCTTGACTCACTCGATAAGACCAACCCGTTCTTCAAATATACCTATCCCAACGGATATGAGTTCCTGGCTAAGAAGCTTTCTACCGTATGGGGTTTCTTCTACTGGCTACTTGATATAAAGTGTCTTCGCTTATTCTACTTTAAACTTAGAAGAATTGTAAGCTTTCTAAACTGCCGAAAACTTCAAAAATTCATAGCTGACAATGACTTTGACGTAATTGTCACTACACACTTTCTATTGGTTGAGATTATCTCACACTTGAAAAAGAAGAATGCATTTAAGGGAAAGCTCATAACGGTAGTTACAGACTTTGGAGCTCATAACTTCTGGATATCAAGAAGAACAGATAAATTCATAGTAGCGGCCGATATAACGAAGGAGGACCTAAAAAGCAGGGGCGTACCAGAGGATAAGATTGAGGTGCTTGGTATTCCAATTCGTGAAATATTCACTATAAAAAAGGATAAAAGGCTCTTACTTGAAAAGTTAGATCTTGAGGAAAACGTATTTACAGTATTTATATGCGGTGGTGTATTTGGGGCGGGACCCCTTAAACAGTTCGTTGAGAGATTAAGTGATACAAAGCTTAAACTGCAATTACTTGTTGTCTGTGGAATGAATAAAAACCTGTTTGATGAGTTAAGGCCTGTCTGTGAGAAGGCCAGGAATACGTGCAGGGTATTTGGCTATATCGACAATATAGATGAGCTGATGAGGGTAAGCGACGTTATTATCTCCAAATCAGGAGGGCTTACGAGTACAGAATCGATGGCGCTTGGTCTTCCAATGATAATCAATTCACCCATTCCAGGTCAAGAGACCAGAAACGCCAATTTCCTGGAAAATCATGGTGCTGCCATTATTTTAAACGATGTTAAGGACATCGAGAATGTTATCCTTGAGTTAAGTAAAGATGTTGAGAGGGTTAATAAGATGAAGGAAGCATGTCTAGATATTGCAAAACCAAACTCCACCACCAACTTAGTAAAACTAATTGAAGACTTATCTAAAGAATAACAGTTCATGGACCTAACCACAGTTAAAAGACAGCTTAAATCATACATTAAAACGGAAGAAGCCTTATTTACCAAGGAGTTCTTCGGGGAAGACTTCGTTGAAAGGGACACTATGAAAAGGGACATTCTAAATAACCTCTATAAGAAGGTATCAGGTTGTAAAAGATGCGACCTACATAAAACAAGGACAAAAACCGTATTCGGTAAAGGGAGTATGAACGCCAAACTTCTCTTTGTTGGGGAAGCACCAGGAAGAGACGAGGACTTACAGGGTGAGCCCTTTGTCGGAAGAGCAGGTAATCTCCTTACCAAGATAATAGAGGCTATGGGTCTAAAAAGAAGTAACGTCTTTATAGCAAACTGTCTTAAATGCAGACCACCGCAAAACAGGTCACCGTTACCTGAAGAGCTTGAAAAATGCGAGGATTACCTAATACACCAAATCTCTGCGATAAAACCAAGAGTCATATGTGCTTTGGGAAAGTTTGCAGCATGGAACCTGCTTAAAACCCAGGAGCCCATAAGCGCTCTACGTGGCAATCTTTACCACTA
>CAZOIE010000171.1:0-2127 GCA_964579905.1 uncultured Planctomycetia bacterium | reverse complement strand
CAAGACATACCGCTTATCCCAACCTACCACCCGGCATATCTTTTAAGGAATCCAAAGGATAAGGTGCTGGTCTGGAAGGATATGAAGAAAATTCTCAAGCTCCTAAGCTCTATCAAGTAATGAAAGCAAATAGCTTTGCTCAGGTAGCCATTGACCTACCAATAAAAGATACCTTTGACTATATAATCCCAAGTTCCCTAAGTGACCAAATGTCAATAGGAAAAAGGGTACTTGTACCCTTTGGAACTAGAAGGCGTATCGGAATAATAACTGAGCTCACTACTGCTTCCAAGGTCTCAAACCTTAAGCAGATCATAAGCGTACTTGACAATGAACCGGTAATTGATGAAAGGCGTTTAAAGCTTACCAAATGGATAAGCGAGTATTACCTTTGCTCGCATGCTGAGGCCATGAAGGCGTCGCTTCCCTTGTCCATGAGCAAAAGAATTAAAAGCATAGAGACCCCAATACAGCTTACCCTTGACATGCAGTTCCCGATTATTACCAAAAAAAACACCTTATTACCTCTAGAGCTTAACCGTTCTATCGACCGGGAAAAAAATAACACCTTCCTTCTAAAATACAAATCCAAGCTGAAAAAACTAGATCTTTTAAGTAGTGCAATCTCTAAGGCATTATCAAGAAACAAGTCCTGCATATTCCTGGTGCCTGAGATTTCCTATATCAATGAGTATTTTCATCTTTTAACAAAGGAATTCGGTAACACCATAGCCATACTCCATAGCGGCATGAGGGATAAGGAGCAGCTTAATAGCTGGGCCAGAATAAAGGAAGGGAGCGTATCTATAGCGCTTGGCACAAGAATGGCGGTATTTAGCCCTTTTAAAGATGTCGGTCTTGTAATTGTAGATGATGAGCATGACCATACGTATAAGAGCCAGCAAACCCCCAGAATCGATACTGTTGATGTTGCAGTTAAACTATCTGAGCTTACTAGTTCTACTTGTATAATGACAAGCTTTGCGCCACGGCTTGATACTTATTACAAGGCAAAAGCCGGAGTTTACAACCTCTTAAAAACAAAGGAGGAGTCTATAAAAGCAAAAAGCTCCAACAAGGTAAAGGTCGTTGATATGGAGGGTGTGCCAGCCAACAACAGGCTTCTATCTATGCCGCTTCAAGAACTGATCAAGAAAGACATAATCAAAAACAAAAATAAAGGAATAATACTTTTAAACCGGCTTGGTTTCTCAAGAGCAATAAGATGTCTTAAATGCGACCATACGATCACATGCGCAAACTGTTCAAATGCCCTTATATACCATTTTGATAATAAAACCCTCAAGTGCCACAGATGCAGTTATGAAATAGTACTCCCTGAGCGCTGTCCCAAATGCAACAGTCCCCAAATAAAACCGTTCGGTTTTGGGGTTGAGAAGATAGAGAGCGAGATAGCAAGGCTCTTTCCAGAGCTAAAGGTAGAGTACCTTGATAGTAATATCGCTTCAAAGGCTGATAAATTACAAAATCTAACTAAACGGTTTAAAAGGGGGCATGTAGACCTTCTTGTTGGAACGACTGTAGCTCTTGAGTTCCTTAGGTATGATTTTATAAGGTTTGTGGGAATAATCTCGCTGGATAACCTGCTTAATCTTCCGGATTTTAGATCATCAGAGAAACTCTTCAATCTCCTTATGCAAATCTCAACCAGTGACTGCATGAAACATCCCGAGAGCAGCCTGCTTGTACAAACCAACAACATGGACTCATTCGTTATAGATGCAATAAAAACATTTGATTACAACACCTTTTATAGGAAGGAGCTTGAGTTTAGAAAGGAGGTTGAATTCCCGCCATTTTGCCATATAGCTAATATCACGATTAGGGCAAAGATTGAAGGCACGGCCAGGAAAATGGCTACCTCTGTTTCAAATGGGATAATTAAAGCCTCAAGAAGCTTAGGCTGTGAGACAGAGCTTATCGGACCAAGTCCTAACTACATAAAGAGGGTCAGGGGACTTTTTATATGGAACATCATCTTAAAGGCAAGTCAGCACAGCTCAATAACAAAAACATTAAATACCTATTTTAAAAGCGAAGGGCACAAGTCAAAAAAATATCTTACGGTAGATATAGATCCAAGGTAGGTTGCAGCTCACTTTGGTA
>CAZOIE010000170.1:0-4359 GCA_964579905.1 uncultured Planctomycetia bacterium | reverse complement strand
TCTCGCATGGAAGAAAGAAATAATGAATGCTCCGAAACGATACATGATACAACAGATGTGCTTCAGAATGAAACATTAAAAACAAAAAAACAAATCAAAGAATGATCTACAAAACTTCCTTATCTTGGAATGTCTTTTTTCATAACTCCTTAGTTTCTAATATGTTATTTCTCTATTCAAAAGAAATCTGTAGAAAAATTGAACTGGTGGCATAGATTTTGCTTTTATACATTTGGAAGAAGTTATGTATACTTTAAAACGATTATTTAATAAAAGGGGTGCGGTCATGAAAACTCTAAAATCAACGAAAAAGAGGTTGCTTTCTATCGGCTTCATTATTTTTATTCTCGCGGTTTGTTTTCTTCCAAATGTCAGTGCCGAGGACTCTCAATTCTCTGTCTCGCAACTAATTGGTGAGGTGCAGGTTAAATCCCATGGGGATTCTTCCTGGGAAACACTCTCCAGGGAAACAAACCTATCGGTCAATACAACAATAAAAACTGGGGATAGGTCCTCTGTTTTGTTTAAATCGGATGATGGCAAGAGTTTTCTGGTTCCTGAGAATAAGACAGTTAAAATAAAAGACCTTGTTAAGAAAAAGAAAAACAAAGAATTTATCTTTATTAGTTTAAACAACGCAGAAGGGCGTGTTCAAATTCAAAGATCGAACACCAATGAGTGGCAGATAGCTAAAGCGGGAGAGCAGCTATATTCAAACGATAAAATCAGAACCCTGCTTGCATCATCTGCCGAACTAGAATATCCAGATGGTACAAGCCTTACGCTTCGGGAAAACTCTATATTAACCATAAAAGATATTTCACAGGATTCAAAAAGCGGTGTTAAGAAAAGAGAGTTAAAATTGGATCTTGGTGGAATGAAATACAAGGTAACCAGGATTGAAGAAAAGGGTTCAGAATTCAAGATCCACTCCTCTACCGCTATCGTAGGTGTAACAGGAACAGAGGGTATTATCACCACTGAGGGTGAAGGAAAAGCCACAAAAAATATCCTGCTTGAAGGTTCCACCTATAATACCGATGAGAACGGTTTAAATGGCCGGCCCTTGGCTAGTGGAAATACATGGACTATCGATGAAGATGCTAAAACGGATAAACACGTAATTACCAACAAAGAAAAGGATCAAGCACATTACACGCAAGAAGATACCCAGACCATTGAGAGGTTTAATGGATTTATAAGACAAGTTAATATAAAGAAAAATGAAGGTTACATCGTAGATACAGCAGTTTTAGATGAAATAACTCAGGCTATAATATCAAGGGAGTACGCAAGGGCGAATGAGTTACTGGAGAACTCAGAAAAACTCCTAAGTAAGCTCAAAAAACCTAGAGATCCAAAAGCAACCAAGGTAACTCAAGCGCTAAGCGAGATAAGGGCATCTATAGAGGAAAAGAAACAGAATTATGATTTAAAAAATATTTATATACTTGTATACAATGCTCAAGAGGCTTATAAGCAAGAAAAGTTTGACTTGGCCTTAGATCTAACCAATCAAATAAAGCAAAGGCTATTGACGCTTTCTGAGGGAAAGGATGATTTTGCAGAGAGACTTGCTCAATTAATGGACAGAATTAATTCTAGGGCAAGGGCTGGTTTTATAGTTGATGAAACAGTTGAAATTACAAAAAGGGCGCAGATTGCATATCAAAATGGCAACCATGCAGAATCTGAGGAGCTCTTGAAAAAGGCCAGCACAATGCTCGTTCAAACAAAAAGGAAGATTCCAAGTGAATTAAAAAATACCCTAAGCGCTTTAAAAGAAGATATCCTTGCTAAGGAAAAGGAAGGTTTTGATGTGGTAGAGCTAGATAGCCTTCTTTTTGCTGCAAATAGTGCATTTGAAGAGGACAGGTACCTTGAAGCTCAAAAAATTACTCTACAGATAAAGGAAAAGTTGAAATCTGCTAAAAAGGATCTCTCAAAAGAACTGGTTTATCTATTAAAAACCTTTGAGGATAATCTAAAAAAGAAAATAGATGCTGGTTTTGATCTGAGCAATCTGCAAGACAAGATAAAAACAATCTATGAGGCCAAAGAAACCGGTGATTTTGAAAAGCTTAAAACTCTCCTCGTTCAAACAAACGAAACCCTCTCAAACCTAAAATCACCTCAAGGGCTATTAAGTCGCATCAAAGATTTTAGAGATGAGTTAGAAGCAAAGAAAAAATCCAATTATCTTGTAAACGATATCGAGCGATTGGACAACCAAATCCAGCTTGCCTTGGATAAACAAAATATAAACCAGGCCCGCCTCATTCTTAATAAGGCCCAAACCCTACTTAAATCTTTGAAGGATACAGAGCCACCTACAATACAGGCGTCTGATTTAGTTTATAAGGACAACAGCGTTATAGTATCAGGAATCATAAAGGATAATGTTAAGGTTGACTATGTAACCGTGAATGGCTCTTTGGCAAACCTCTCTAAAGAGGGTCGTTTTGAGAAAGAGTTATTAATGGAACCATCACTTACGACCATTATCATCAATGGTTGGGATTTGGAGGCAAATGCTGCACCTCAAATAAATATATCTATACCCAAAGAGAAGATTTCAAAAGGCGCCATAACTCCCCCTGGCAAACTAAACAAAAACGATGTAAAGCTTACCTATACTAAAGATGGCATATTAATTAAAGGAAAAACAGCTCCCGGAGCAACTATCAAGGTGGGTGATCTAAATGTAATCGCAGACTCTAAAGGGGAATTCGAAAGCCGTATTAAGGGGTCTCCTGAGTTAGTCAAAAACGGTATAGAGTTAAGCATAGCTGATTCAGCCAGCATAGCCTTAAAGATAGAAGATAAATGGAAACCCCAACTAGAAATAAAAGAGGTGAAGCTATTTGATAATATGCCACCTACTCTAAAGGTAGACAACCTGAGTTATAAAGATAATAAAATAATATTAACTGGAAACTGTGTTGATATCACAAACGTCACAATTTCAGGAAGTGTAAAAGATATTGGCGATGGTGGTTTAAAGGAACTTACGGTTAACGGCCAAAAGGCCTCGCTGCCTAAAGGTGGAAAATTTAAACACACATTACTGCTTAGCCCTGAGCTAAAAAAGTTTGAAATCAGGGTCTTAGATCTAGCGGGAAATGAGAGCTCCATTTTAAGGGCGCTGGATCTCTTTCTTGCGCCTGCGGTAGTAAGCGTAAATGAGAAAGATGTAAGCTTGGATGCATCAGGGCATTTTTTAACCGAGCTATATACAGGCTCTGATTTGAAGGAGGTTGTTGTTAAGGCCAAAGATAGCTTAGGAAACGAAACAACCCCTGTAAAATTAATTGTTGCAGACAGAATCTCCCCCTCTATTCTAGTGGGCGATATATTATATCAATCTGACAAAGTCACAATAACCGGCCAAAGTGAGCCCTACGCAATGGTATATGATAAAGATAAGGTTCTATTTCAAAATGAGATATCAACCGATGCGTCCGGTGCATTTAGCATTGAGCTTGAAAGACCTAAGAAGAATATCTCGGGTAAAGTAGTAGCTCAAGATGCCTCGGGCAATCTCTCTGAGGAAATACCTCTAACCATAGAAGCGCTTACCGACAAAAAACCACCTAAGCTTACCGTAGCTAATTTAGACTTTCAGAAGGATAAGGTCATTGTTAAAGGCAAGGCTGAAGATGACACAATAGTCAAAGAGGTTAAGATTAACAACAAAATAGCTGTATTGGTAGATGGGTTATTCTATGAGGAGCTGGCGCTTAGTGATGAGCTTATAAAAATTGAGATTGTGGCTACAGATATAAGTGGTAAAAGCACAACTGTGTACAAGGTGGTAACCGATAGTGAAAAACCTTCTATAGCCATAGATGATCTAAAATTCGAAAAAGGCTTTTGTATAGTAAGCGGTCAGGCAAAGGATAATCTAGGTATAAGGGAAGTAAGAATAAATAATGTCCCTGTACATGTCGACGGGGGAAAGTTTACCTATAACGTACCCGTAACCGCAGGACTAAAAAAAGTGGTCGCTTCCTGCGTTGACCTTTATGGTAACTACTCTGAGACACCAGCAAAAGAACTTGTATTGCCTGATGACAAGGTGCCCCCGGAGTTAAACCTTAATGAGCTATCATACGGCAGTCCAAGGGTGACCATTTCAGGAGTTGTAACCGACAACATAGGGTTAAAAGCGGTTTACGTCAACGGCATACCAATCAATGTCTATGAAGATGGGTCCTTTAAGGTAGAGGTAGACATTGAGGTTGGGGAACCTGAGATCATCTTAAATGATCCAATATATTCTGATGGTTTTGTTATTATATCCGGTCAGGTAAATCCTCCAACTCAAGACCCTTCTGAAATTGTTGTAACAACCGAAGA
>CAZOIE010000169.1:0-4363 GCA_964579905.1 uncultured Planctomycetia bacterium | reverse complement strand
AACATCTATACCTTTATCTTTTAATCCTATTGCTATTGCAGCGGATATAACACTCTTTCCGACACCTGTATCGGTTGAGGTAACAAATACACCCTCCTGTCTAATCATTTCTTTTGCACCTTTACTATTAAAGCCTCGAAGCTTGCAAAGACATCTTGTCTTTCTTTATATATCCTATCAACCTCCCTTAGCACTGCACCCGCATTTATACCATCTATCCAATTCTCAAAATTTCTATTTGCTCCGATGGCCTTGCACCATCTAATAATATCTGTGGCATCTTTAAAGTATTGCTTTTTTCTAAAATCAGCTGTTTCCATTATAGAAAAGCTGCAATCCTCGATAGCCTTTAAGACCTTATCGCTCTTAGGTAATTCATATGCATCAGGTATCTGTTGTTGTAGGCCTTTAACAGTTCTATATGCTCGGATAAACGCTCCCTTAAGCTCAAGTAGAGTATCGTGAGTAAACAAACTCAGACAAAATATCCCTTTGGGTTTTAATATCCTATTTACCTCACTGAATGCTACTTTTAAATCCCCCGCTCTTTGAAACACAGCGTTGGATACTATAAGATCAAATGAAGCACTCTTAAATGGCATCGTTCTTAAATCTGCCTGTAAAAATACAGGGCGGTTCTTATCCACCCTCCAATTGTTATTGGCATATTTGACCATGCCCCATGCGAGATCAAATCCCAATATATAACTATTAGGTAAAAGATTTGATAGTTCATGTACATTTCGACCGGTACCCATGCCTATATCAAGTATCTTATTGTTGCTTTTAAAATCAAGTGACCCTAAAAGCTCAAGAAGCTTAGACCAAAGCTCGTGTTGAGGCTTGGCATTTGCATCATAAGTAGGTGCTGCTTTTGAGAATGACTCTATTGCTAGTCTATCCATTTTTCTAAAATATTGTTAAATTTATCAGGTCTTGTTAAAAAGGGTATATGTCCCGTATCTTCGAAGATCTCTACCCTTGAATTTGCAATCTTTGAATTTATATAATGGGCTGAGGCAACTGGGCATATAGCATCACTATCACCATGAACAATAAGTGTTGGTAAATCGATACGAGCCACATTGGTCGAGAAATCCATATTTAGCAGTGAATCTAATCCTTCTAACAATACCCCTTCCTCAGAATCTTCTGCATTTATCTGGCTATTTAACAAATTCCCTTTTTGCTCTTCTTTAGTTAATGATAGAAGATAAAACTCCTTAAGCGCTTCTTTTTTATCCCTTTTAACCTTTTTATACAGCCTCTTAACCAAAACATCCGGCACACCGGCATTATAACCGTTTCTGTTTACAAAGCTGCTGGTTGCGCCCACAAGTACAAGTGACTTTATTAATTCCTTGTGTCTTAATACCAAATCTATAGATAGTAAAGAACCTAAGGACCAACCAATAAGAACTATCTTATCTTCCTTAGCTATATGTTCCAATAAATAATGTAGACTATCTATAAATGAATCTCCATAACTGGATATATCTACTGTAATAACTTTCTTATTTCTTGAAAAAAAATCTATCTGCTTCTGCCAAATCTTGGAGGTGGTTGCCCAGCCATGCAGAAATACCAACGGCACGCTATCGTTTCTTTGGCCTTTTACCTCATAAAAAATCCTGTTCTTTTTGTATTCAAAATAAGCCATATTATAAAACACCTAAGTTTCTGGCCACCCTCGCTATTCTTTCAAGGGCCATATCTAAATCTTCCTTTGTATGAGAGGCTATAACGGTAACTCTAATCCTTGATAAATCCTTGGGAACAGTCGGAGGTCTTATCCCACAAGCAAATATCCCTTCATCAAGCAGCATCCTGCTAAAATTCATGGTCAGTTCATTTTCCCGTAGAAGAATTGGTATAATAGGTGTTTGAGAATTTAATATATCAAATTTATATCTAAGAAGTCCTTTTTTAAAATACTCTACATTCTCCCAGAGCCTCTTACGAACTTGAGGTTCACTTTCTATGATATCGAGTGCTGCAATATTGGAGGCTAAAACCGAGGGTACAAGCGCGGTGGTATATATAAAGCTCCTTGCACTATTGATTAAAAAATCTCTAAACTCCTCACTTCCACATACAAAAGCACCCAATCCTCCAAACGCCTTACTAAATGTTCCCATCTGAATATCAACTTTACCCTTTAATCCAAAATGTTCAACCAAGCCTGCTCCATTTTCCCCCATAACACCTGTTGCATGCGCCTCATCAACCATCACCATAGCATTGTACTTATCTGCAAGCTCAACAATTTTATCAAGTGGGGCTATATCACCATCCATAGAAAAAACCGTATCTGTTACTATGAGTTTCTTTTTGGAAATATCTTCTTTTGATAGCATATTTTCAAGGGTCTCCATATCATTATGTGGGTATCTTTTAAAATCTACCCTACTCAAGATTATCCCATCTACAATGCTTGCATGATTTAATTTATCGGAAAATATAACGTCAATATTCTTGGATAATGCCTGTAAGATACCTATATTCGCTGTATATCCGGAGGTAAATACTAGACTTGATGGTGTCTGTTTAAAGTTTGCTATTCTATCCTCAAGCTCTCTATATAAAGTGCAATTTCCACTAATAAGCCTTGAGGCTACAGAACCCGCTCCGAATTTATCAATAGCCTCCTTTGCCCTTTCTTTTAATTTAGAATGATCTGCAAGACCCAGATAATTATTTGAGCACATATTTATTACATCTTTACCCTCCAGACTTATCCTAGCACCCTGAGTGCTTGTAACACTAGTGAGCTCTCTTAGTAAATTGCCCTGTCTTAATTTTTCAATGTTCTCTTTAAACATTTTACGTAACCTTTAGACCTAAATCTTTTAACATCTTTAAATCTACTGAGGGGTTATTCCCAGCGGTCGTCAGATAATTCCCTATCATCATACCGCTAGCGCCTGCAAAGAATATCATCGACTGTAGAGAGCGTAAGTTCGTACTCCTGCCACCGCAAACTTTTATGTCTTTAGTAGGTAACAATATCCTAAAGATCGCTACCGTTTTTAATATCTCAAGTGGTTCCATGGGCTTGAATTTTTCGCACCTGGTCCCTTTAATAGGACTAAGGAAATTAAGCGGGATAGAGTTTACATTTAATTTTTTCAAGGTCAATGCAAGTTCTGCTCTATTAAAAAAAGTCTCGCCAAGTCCAAATATCCCACCGCTACAAACCTCTAATTTCAACCTCTTCGCATGTTTAATCGTATCAAGCCTTTCCTTAAAGGAGTGGCTTGTGCAGATATTAGGGAAAAACGTCTCTGATGTCTCCAAGTTATGGTGGTAGGTCTTAAGGCCTGCTTTTTTTAGTCTTTTGAGTGACTCTTTAGAGATTGTCCCAAGCGAGGCTGAGCAGTGTAAATTTTTAAGATTCTTTTTTATAAGTCTAATGGCATCGCATATAAGAGATATCTCTTTTTCACTTTCAACAGCCTTCCCACTTGTTACTATCCCAAAGCAGGATGTGCCCAACTCAAAAGCTCCTTTGGCTTGGTTGAATATAGATTTTGCTGTTAATAGGGGATAACGCTTTATATTGGTCTTATGGTAGAGCGACTGTGCGCAGAATATGCAGTTTTGAGAACAAAAACCCGACTTGGCATTTACAATAGAGCAAAGGCTAACCCTATTTTTGTGATACTTTTTTCTAAGCTTATTTGCCAGACTAAATAGCTCTAGGGGATCTTTTGAGATAAGGTCTGCTACTTTTTCCTTTAGGGTATTTGGGAGGTCTTTATTTGGTTTCACAAAGGCAATATATCAAAGATGAAGAGGAACTGTCAACCATAAAAAAGTATATGGTTTACAATAAAAATTTACTTAATTATATCTTTAAGCTGAATAATATTATCTATAACAAAGTCAGGGTCTGCCTTTAGAGTTTGCTCTCTATCTCCTATGCCGTATGTAACTGCACAGGTTGCTATATTCGCTCTCTTCCCTGATATTACATCAACATGCATATCCCCAACCAGCATCGCTTTATCTGGGGCAATATCAAATTTTTTTAAAATAACTTCTATCTGACAAGGCGAAGGTTTAAGGCACTTCTCATCATCGCCGCCTATAATTTCCTTAAAGTATATCGCAATACCAAGATTTTCCAACTGCTCCCTAGAAAAATCCCCTCTTTTATTTGTAACAATAGCCTTTGTTTTATTTTTGAAATGCTCCAAAACTTCTTTAACATTGGGAAAGAGCTTGCTTGTATCAAGCATATGCTTTTGATACTTCTTCTGATATATATCAAGCGTCTTATCAAATAAGTGCATATTATCAGATCCAAGAGACCTTTCTATAAGGCCTTTTAAACCATACCCTATAAAACCGGATATCTCAT
>CAZOIE010000168.1:0-4389 GCA_964579905.1 uncultured Planctomycetia bacterium | reverse complement strand
AAGTGGCGGCTTTTTGCAATGGATAGAGCGATAAAGGGTGGGTTTAAAGATGTTGGACTAGGTGTACTTTTTGGATTACATGATTATAGATTCGAAACCCTATCTCTTATTATGCATGCAAATTACCTGCAAAGGAAATATAAGCTTAGTGCACATACTATATCAGTACCAAGGCTAAGACCTGCTGTTGGGGCTATTCTAAATAGGGCACCATATCCGGTAAATGACCTCGATGTGAAAAAGATAGTGAGCGTCCTTAGACTTTCTCTCCCATATATTGGTATTGTTATATCGACTAGGGAAAGTGCATCATTAAGGGATGAGTTGGTAAAGATTGGCGCATCGCAGATTAGCGCAGCAAGCCGTACAAGCCCTGGAGGCTATGATGTTTCAAGAGAAGAATCTGACAAATCCCAGTTTTCCATAGAAGACGTTAGGAGTTTAGATAAGGTAGTAAAGGCAATATTGAAGGAGGGAAACATACCTAGTTTTTGTTGTGCCTGCTATAGAAGCGGTAGAACAGGAGAAAATTTCTTAAATCTTGCAAAAGAATGCCGTATAAAAGATTACTGCAATCCAAATATAGCGCTTACATTTAAAGAATACCTAATTGATTATGCTAAAAGTTCAACGAGGAAGCTTGGTGAAAAGAAATTAAACGAATATCTAGACTCCCTTAGTTTAAACGGTGCAAAAGAAAGACTGCTATGTAGCTTAGAGGAAGTTGAGAATGGCAAGAGAGACATCTATTTCTAGTAGGAATAAGCGTGTATTGGTTGCAATGAGTGGCGGCGTAGATAGCTCAGTTGCAGCATATCTTTTGAAGAGGCAAGGATATGATGTAGCAGGTGCTACCATGAGGATATGGCCTACAAAGTTTTGTGGGAAGCAACCCGCAAAGCGAGCATGTTGTTCATTGAAATCCATAGATGATGCACGCGCAGTATGCAGATTACTAAAAATTCCCTTTTATGTTTTAAATTTGACCAGGGAGTTTGATGAGGAGGTTATTTCTTATTTTATAGATGAGTATGCCAATGGTCGTACGCCAAATCCGTGCATAGTGTGCAATGAAAAGATAAAATTTGACATATTTTTGAAAAAGGCCAGACTGCTTAATTTTAATTACGTGGCAACTGGGCATTATGCTAGGTTGCTATATGATAAAGGAAATAGGCGTTTTAAGCTCAGAGAGGCATTAGATAAGACAAAGGATCAGTCATATGCATTGTTTTCTCTAAGTCAGGATAAGTTAAAGAGAATTCTTTTACCGCTCGGAGATCACAAAAAAACTTATATTAGATCTATCGCGAAAAAGATAGGTCTTAAGGTGCACGATAAGCCGGATAGCCAGGAAATATGTTTTGTGCCAGGGGATGATTATAAGGATTTTTTAAAGCAGAGGCTAGAGAACTCCATAGAGCCAGGACCTATAGTTTTTAAAGATAATAGAGTTCTAGGAACCCATAAAGGTATATGTTTCTATACTATAGGACAAAGAAAGGGGTTAGGTCTTGATTATCATAGGACTCTTTTTGTGGAGAGACTTGATAAGAAAACAAAAACGGTCTTTGTCGCAGATAAGATCGATCTTAAGAAGAAAACTCTGCTTGCCGATAAGGTAAAATGGCTTAGTATAAAAAAACCAAAAAATAAAATACAAGTTTTAGCAAAGATAAGGTATAATCACAAGAAGTCCAAGGCTTTCGTATCAAGCCCAAAGAGTGGCTGTTATAAGGTGGATTTTTCTAAGCCTCAGTTTGCAATTACCCCAGGACAGGCGATAGTTTTCTATAAGGGTGATTTAGTTTTAGGTGGCGGATGGATAAAATAAGATCAAAAAGATCAAAGATAAAAGATTTAGAAGGGATTTTAAAGGAGCTAGGATCTGTTGTGGTTGCCTTCTCAGGTGGCCTTGATAGCACCTTTATATTAAAAATAGCAAAGGATACCCTAAACGGTAGGGTTGTTGCTGTTACAGCACGCTCTGAGACATATCCGTTATCCGAGTTTAAGGAATCGAAACATCTTGCAAAATCAATAGGAGCTCCTCAGATAGTAATAAAGACCGATGAGTTAAAGAAAAAGAATTTTTCAAGCAATCCGCCTCAAAGATGTTATTGGTGTAAGAGTGAATTGTTTAAGAAGATGGAGCAGGTAAGGAGAAGATTAAAGTTTAATCATATTATAGATGGAACTAATTTATCGGATAAGGACGATTTTAGGCCGGGTGCCCGGGCTGAAGAAGAGTTTAATGTTAAAAGACCTCTTTTAGAGGCAGGATTTACAAAGCCAGAAATAAGGAAATATTCAAAGCAACTTGGGCTACCTACTTACTCAAAACCTGCAATGGCTTGCCTTGCCTCAAGATTTCCGTATTACTCTGAAATAACAGGAAAGAAACTAGAAGCTATCGAGAAGGCAGAGGAATATCTAAAAAGTCTAAATTTTTGCTGGATTAGAGTAAGGCATCATGATGAAATAGTGAGGATAGAGGTAGGTAAAAACGAGATAGATAGATTTTTTTCAAAACAGATAAGAGATAAGGTAGTTAAGAAATTTAAGCAGCTTGGCTTTAGGTATGTTACATTGGATATCGAGGGTTATAGAACCGGCAGTATGAATGAGGTATTAGAAAAGAATTAAGGTGGCGGCGTAGCTCAGCCCGGTTAGAGCGAACGGCTCATACCCGTTATGTCACTGGTTCAAATCCAGTCGCCGCTACCAATAATCTGACCATAAATGTCAATTAAATCAAATTTCATCTGGCACAGGTATGAAAGGAGGATTTGAAACAATTAAATCAAATTTCATATTTATTGTTTCTTCTTGTTTATTCCTTACTTCTTGTGCTACTACGCCTTCTGCACCTAAGGTTTCAGGGGCCCCTATTGAAAATGTCTATTTGATGCCGCAACTTCCTGTTGTGAGACAGGATATTTGCCATGAGGTAGCTCCAGGCGAGACGCTATGGCGTTTGAGTAAGATGTATGATGTTTCAATAAAGAGCATCATGAGGGCAAACGGTCTGTCAAATTCGACCCTTGAAAAGGGTCAGCAGCTTCTTATTCCCGATGCAGGACCGCTTAAGCCTATAGTTACGCTTTATCCTTCCAATAAGTGGAAGTATATAATCGTTCATCATAGTGCAACGGATGTAGGAAGCTCTTACTCTATCGATGGAATTCATAAAAAAAGGGGTTTTAATAGGGGTGTTGGATACCATTTTATAATTGACAATGGCACGAAGGGAAAGAAGGATGGTCAGATTGAGGCTACACCGAGATGGGTCAAGCAGCAGGATGGAGCACACTGCAGGGCATCCAGCATGAATCGAAGGGGGATAGGTGTTTGCCTGGTAGGTAATTTTAGCAAAGATAGAGTTTCAAAGAAACAGATGGATTCTCTCGCGTACCTTGTAAGGGAGTTAAAGAGGTATTATAAGGTACCTAATAGCAGTATAATGGGGCATGGTCAGGTACGTGGTGCACATACCGAGTGCCCTGGCACAAAATTTCCCTGGCATAGATTTAAAAAAGGGATTAATTAATATAGTTACAATGGTTAAAACCAAAATAGTCTGCACATTAGGACCTTCTTCAAATACCCGTACGGTATTAAGAAAAATGATCTTGGCCGGTATGGATTTTGCAAGATTCAATTTTTCCCATAGTGTGCATAAAGAACACCTTGACAGGATTTCTCTGGTGAGGGAGATTAATAAGAAATATCGAAGACATATCAGGCTCCTGGGGGATTTAGAAGGATATCGAATTAGGGTTTCTAGCTTCAATAATGGAAAGCCACTCCTACTAAAGAAACGTCAGGTTATATGGCTAACTAAGGAGCATAAAGAGAGAGCATCTAACGTAGTTCCTTTTGATTATGCAGGTTCTTTAAAGGATATAAAGATAGGCCAAGTTGTTTTTATTGATGATGGAAATATCTCTTTGATTGTAAAGGGGTATAGCGAGAATGCTCTTAGGGCAGAGGTTGTTAAAGGAGGATTACTCAAGGAGAGGAAGGGTATAAATATCCCAGGCGCAAAGCTTAAATTTTCCACCTTGACAGATAAAGATAAAAAAGATATTGACTTCTGCATTGAAAACAAATTTGATTATATAGCCCAGTCTTTTGTTAGGAAGAAAAATGATGTTCTTAAAATAAAAAATTTAGTAAAAGGTAAATTGAAAGATTGTAAGATCATCTCAAAGATAGAGAGCCGCGAAGGTATTAAGAATATAGATGAGATAATAAAGGTCTCAGATGGTATTATGATTGCAAGAGGGGATATGGGTATATGTATTCCTATTTACAAGATACCTATAATTCAGAAGGAGATAATAAAGAAGTGCAATAAGGCAGGTAAGTTTGTAATTACCGCTACGC
>CAZOIE010000167.1:0-4389 GCA_964579905.1 uncultured Planctomycetia bacterium | reverse complement strand
GCAAAATTGAATGTTACCTTAAAAGACCTGACCGATAATACTATAAAACTGATATCCGCCGGTGACAAGGAGATAAGCGAAAAGGGTGAGGTAGTTGCAGAGATTATATCGGTGGGCAATTCTAGCAACAATCTACTGGAATTTAACCTAGGAAACGGAAACATCGCTATCGGGGAAGATAAAAATAATAAACAGATTTCCGTTGTAATGCTTCTAAGCTGTGAAATGGATAATGAAAGTTTGATGTACTTTAAAGGTGAGCGTATCAAGAGTAACAGCCTATTTGAGTTTGCCACCGATAAGTATACTGCTAGTGCGATGGTAGACAGGGTCTATGGGGTCGGTCCTTCGCTTATAGAAGAAAAGCTCGTGAATTTGCGGGTAAAGTTTACCGAATTAATCCCAGAGGTTGTTAATATTATTTCCGAGGGAGATATTGAGAAGAATACGGCTGGGAAGGTTATCGGAAGAATTCAGAAGATATTAAGCAAGGAATCCGCACACGTACTTGTACTAAAACCAGATAAGATTACCTCTGCCTCTCATCCGTTTATGAAGGATTTGATGGTATCGCTGGATGTTTCATGTATTGAAAGAGATGGGGTGCTGTACTACAAAAATATGCCTATTAAGATATCGAATTCAATTCATTTTTCAACTGAGCTCTATTCGTTAAACGGTAAAATAATAGGTGTTAAAAGAGACTGATGATAAAAATAGATTTTACTAAAACAAGTTTAACGGTGGATTATTTAAAGCGTATTTCGTCGAATATTCTTAAATTTAATAAGCTTATTCGACCGATTTACACTGGTAGCTTTATCTATAAAGCAAGCGACCTGGTTAATAAGAATGTCCGCATGTCGTTTAAGCATAGCTTTATAAGAAAACTTGCGTATGATCAAAAAAGGTACCCTGGACTTATCAATGATAGTAGGCTTGTTGGGTGGATAACTAAAGGCTCAGAGAAGTTTGAGCATGGCACTATTACTTCTTCAAAAAGAAGCTTCATTTTCAAATTCAGCAATAAGCTGATAAGTGATTTCTTAAACCTTCCTGTTAAATCCTTAAGCCTTATCCTTAGCCTTGCCATTGTAGTAAATTTACTACTATCGGTGGCTCTTAAAAAGGGTACGACGGTGCCTATGCTGGTCTTACAGGCACTTTTTTTACTTGTTGCAATGGTAAGCTTTATGTGTAATATCAAGTTTTCTGATATTATTCGAAAGAGCATTACCTTTAAGCTGTTTAGCAGAAAGCATTAGATTATAAATGGAAGATATTTATATACTCGGTATATCCGCTTTTTATCACGATAGTGCGGCATGCATTATTAAAAACGGTGATATTCTGGCGGCTGCACAGGAAGAGCGCTTTACAAGGAAGAAGCATGATTTTAACTTTCCCAATAAAGCCATTGAGTACTGTTTAAAGGAGGTAGGTATATCCGTTGAGCAACTTTCCCAGGTAGCCTTCTATGATAAACCCTTTATTAAGTTTGAGAGGTTGCTTGAGACATACAGCGCGTTTGCACCACTTGGAATAGCATCATTCATAAAGGCGATGCCCCTTTGGCTTAAACAGAAGCTTTGGCTGCCGGTAGTTATCAAAAAGGAATTGAATTATGAGGGAAAGGTCACCTTTGCCGAGCACCATGAATCTCATGCAGCCAGTGCATTCTATCCATCTCCATTTAAGGAAGCGGCCATAATTACAATGGACGGTGTTGGCGAGTGGGCGACCGCAAGCTACGGCATAGGGCGTGACAATAAAATTGAATTGCTCTCAGAGATAAAATTCCCTCATTCACTCGGTCTTTTATACTCAGCATTTACCTATTTTGCGGGCTTTAGGGTGAACTCCGGTGAATATAAGCTTATGGGGCTTGCTCCGTATGGTGAGCCGAAATACGTTGACCTTATAATGAATGAGCTTATCGATTTAAAAGAGGATGGTTCATTCAGACTTAACATGAAGTACTTTAACTATTGCGCCGGTCTTACCATGACAAACGGAAAATTCAGCAAGCTGTTTGATTGGAAGCCCAGACGACCTGAGAGTAAGATGCAACAAAAAGACATGGATATAGCAAAGTCCATACAGGTGGTCACGGAAGAGATAATGTTGAAAATGGCTCGTCATATCCATAAAGAGACCGGTATGAAGAATCTGTGTATAGCAGGGGGTGTGGGCCTAAACTGTGTTGGTAATGGAAGGCTATTACGCGAAGGGCCGTTTGAAAATATCTGGGTACAGCCTGCTGCCGGTGATGCCGGTGGAGCACTTGGGGTTGCACTCCTTATGTGGTACAGGTACTATGATAACGAAAGAAACCTCGCAGGTGAAGGGCGTGACAAGCAAAAGTCAACACTGCTTGGTCCAATGTTTTCTGATGAAGATATAAAAGCATACTTAACATCAAACAACATCCCTTACAGGATGGTTGATAAACAATCTCTAGTAGCAGAAACAGCAAAACTTCTTAAAGAGGGCAATGTCATTGGTTGGTTCCAGGGAAGGATGGAGTTTGGCCCAAGGGCACTGGGCTCAAGAAGCATCTTAGGCAATCCAATTCTACCTGATATGCAACCAAGGATAAACCTGAAGATAAAATTCAGGGAGTCCTTCAGGCCGTTTGCACCATCTCTGTTAAGAGAGCATATGAAGGATTACTTTACCAATGATGTAGATAGCCCATACATGCTCTTTACCACCTACATTAGAGATGATAAGCGAATACCCCTTACTGAGGAGCAACAAAAACTATTCGGCATAGATAAACTTAAAATTCCCAGATCTGACATACCTGCTGTTACCCATGTTGACTACTCTGCAAGGATTCAGACGGTTAGCCATCAAGGAAATCCACTCTACTATGAGTTGATAAAGGAGTTTCATGACATTACGGGCTGCCCTGTTGTGATAAATACCTCATTTAATGTAAGGGGAGAGCCCATAGTATGTACGCCGGATGATGCGTATAAGTGCTTTATGAGAACCGACATGGATTATCTTGCAATAGGCAACTTTCTTGTCAGTAAAAAAGAACAGAGGAACATAGAATCCTTTAAGGGAGAGCTACCACACTATGAACCGGATTAAACAATTTTTTAAAACCCTATTTAGATACTGGATGAAGTTTGCTCATGCACTGGGATGGGTAAATACGCGCATAATACTAACACTGTTCTTCTTTATTATATTTACGCCTATTACGCTCCTCCTAAGGCTTTTTACCAGAGATCATTTGGGGTTAAAGATTAACAAGGATATCGACTCATACTGGACAAAGAACGAGCATAAGGAATTTGATAAACTCCAATATGAGAAGCAGTTTTAACGAAGGAGATTTAAATGAAACTTAAGATAATAATGGAATTCTGGGATTTTCTTAGAAACCGCAAAAAGTACTGGCTTATACCAATAGTGGTCATGCTACTGTTACTCGGACTGTTGATTATTTTCACAGAGAGCTCAGCAGTTGCCCCCTTTATCTACACCCTATTTTAATTTAAGCTATAACACTACTCTATAGTTTAATTAAAACTTACGTTACCTATGGAAAAAATAAAGGTATTAAGGGTTATTGCCCGCTTAAATATTGGCGGACCTGCCATCCATGCGGTTTTACTTACCGCTCGGCTTAACAAGCAACTCTATGAGAGCGTACTTGCGTGTGGGCCTGTAAGTAATACCGAGGGCGACATGATTTACCTTGCCCAGAAGATGCAGATTGAGCCCGTAATCATAAAGGAGATTGCAAGGGAAATTAACCCGATAAATGACTTTATAGCCTTTGCTAAACTCCTTAAACTAATAAAAAAAGAAAAACCTTTTATAGTACATACCCATACCGCCAAGGCCGGTACGCTTGGTAGGCTTGCCGCCATACTTTTAGGAGTCCCTATAAAGATTCATACCTTTCACGGGCATATCTTCCATGGTTATTTTGGTTCATTAAAAACAAGGTTGTTTATCCTCATTGAACGAATACTGGCAAGATTTACCAGCACCATAATAGCTGTTAGTGTTAGGCAGAAGGATGAACTTGTTAATAAGTATAAAATAGCCAAATCGGACAAGGTCAAGGTAATAAAGCTGGGGTTTGATCTGGATAGGTTCTTAGGCATACAATCGAAGGATACCAATTCACAAATTAAGGCATTAACAATTGCAATAGTAGGCAGGCTTATCCCCATAAAGAACCATAAGATGTTCATTGAGGCTATCTCCAGGCTAAGCAATAAAGAAATGAACTTGAAATTCCAGATAGTCGGGGATGGAGAGTTAAAAAAAGAGCTAGTCGAGATGGTTAAAAGTAAAGGTTTGGATAATATCGTTGAGTTTAGGGGTTGGGAGCGCGACATAGAGAAGATCTATGAACAGACC
>CAZOIE010000166.1:0-4405 GCA_964579905.1 uncultured Planctomycetia bacterium | reverse complement strand
GAGGCAGAAAACCTGAGAAGAACCTCTTATGCACAGAAGGATAAGCGCTTTCTATCATGCTAGACAGAGACGGGGTTGTGCTATTCGAAGCCGAATACATATTGTTAAAGACGTAGCTTTCGTTCGCTAATTCGTTAATAAAAGGGGTAGTGTCCTGGGTGTGGCCGTAGAGCGACATTCTCGGTGCGTTCAGTGACTCGCATATTAGAACGATTATATTCGGTTTTTGGGTTTTACTGAGTATTAAATTATTATGCTGGTATGTATTCTGCTGTTCTGAGTTACTAGCAACATCCGTTGAGAGCATTAAGCCGGATGTAACCAGTGAAAATAGAAGCAATAAAATACTGCAATATCTAAATGGTGTTGCAAATTCTTTAAGCTTTCCAAGGATGCGTCTTCGCGATATTATTATAATAACAGGAAACATAAAACATGTGACTAGCTTTAGGGAGTTTTGCGTAAAAGAAGTTAAGCTTTTGTAATATTCAAAAAGAAACCCGAAAAAAGACAAGCGCTTAATAAATTCGAGATTATATTTTATGATAGCCGTAAAGAGCAAGAATGACAATACTAAGGTTATAAAGGAAAGGATATCTAGGCGCTTTTCTTTAGGAAGACAAAAAGACAAAAAGGCTTCTAGGATTCGACCAAAGAGAATTAAAAAAAGACATCCGCAAAAACTAGCAATTGCTATTATAGAAAATGAGAAAAGAATATTTTTTAGCTTGTAGCAATATGCCATAGCCGAATAGTTGTAGAGCAGGCTATAGACAAGCAGGATATACACGAAGGTTATATATATTGTTAAAAAGTGGGATGTGCGGCTTATTTTGGATGGGGAGTCTTTTATTAATTTATGCATTATTTACTTTTCGCACAAGATTAATTTTCTTCCCGTAGGGTAAGAATCGAAAGTATCTCGAACCTTATATCTTTTACTCAATGCTTTGATGAAATTCTCAAGTGTATACCATGGAAAGATATCTTTTTTCCTGGAGAGAAGTATCTTTACTTTTTCATCCTCTTTGGGTATATACTCTACTAAAACCCACTCCTTGGCGAAGAGATCTATCGAATCTATTACCCTATCAAAATTCTGCCATTGGCTAAAGACTAGATGATGAACGATGGCGAAAGCAAAACACATATCCGCTTTAAGGCGGCTTGTAGCGGGAGGAAATTGTTTTAGGGACCATCCGAATTCCGGGGAGAGATTCATAAAATTCATAACCAAAGGAGTGATATTTAAGTTCTTCTCTTCCTTGGCGTATTTATAGAGTCTAGAGATGCAGTTTGCGTCGGTATCGAAAGATACTACGCTAGCGCCTTGCTTTGCAGCAAGTATCGAATACCAACCTTCATTACAGGCGATGTCCAGGACGCTTTTTGGTTTTAGTTTATTCAATATCTCAAAAACAGTTTTATGCTTTGCGCTCCATTTAGGAGAAGGAGAATACGGAAGCATTTCTGAATAGTATGATGACCATTCGCTCTTTTTGGACGGAAATCTAATCGCTTCCACATCTTTCAATAAAGATTTGAAAAATTTTATCCTGGCATTAGTTAGATCTATTTTTGAACCAACACCTTCGGCAATATTACGGATTTTATTATCCAGCTTCATTTTTTTCATAAGGCTACCGGCTATTAAAGGAGATGTCAGTCTGCTGAATACGCCTGGCCGAAGAAACTTATAGCTAAAAGGCAGAAGCTGATAGCAGCTTTGATCGGATACACCATTTAGGTAGTCAAAAAGGAGTGGCCGTGTTGTACTGTATAGATTGATTGAATATAAATAAAGGGGATATAAAAAGAAATTACAGAATTCCTGATAGGCCTCCCATATCAGAGTCTTATCAATAGGGACGATAGATCCTATATCAATAAAGACAGGTTTGGTGTTTTTAAAGTGTATATTCCAGGGGTAGGCATCTTGAATAATAAAGCCATGTTCCATAAGGTCGAGGCAGATTTTAAGTGTTAAAATAGCGGCTTCCTTTAACATCTGGGGAGGCCATTCAAAGCAGTAGGTTATAGGTGATATTCTTTCGTGCTTTAATATAAAACCATAGCCATCTAGAGAATGTTCTGTCTTTTCGGTCTTTACGACCCATCCTTTTTCTTGCAATTGTTTAAAACAATCATGGTTTATTAACTCATTAAAGAATTTAGATCTTTCCTGGGTTATGGCCCTATAAATTTCGCCTTGCCACTCAAAGACTCGTCCATTGGGATCTATATAAGAAGTAGGATTAAATTTTATCTGATCGGTTGAGATATTACTCATCTTTTTCTTTCTGAGGGTCTGTATTCTTTTTTCTTTGGAAGAATCTCTTTATGGGTTTTAGCCAAAAGGTTATAGCAACCATAAGACTGGTGAACACTATATACCCAATCTGGAAAAGCAGTCCACCTAAACCGGGATCTACATATGCGAAGGCGCGAGTGGGGAGTATCGATACCGATAGAATCAAAAATGCGAATAATATAACAATATATTTGGATCGCTTAGACATTTTGCCTCCTTTGACATGAATGTATTCTATATAATTTGGTTATAGTATAGCACCTAAACAGTATAATTTCAATAGGGAATTATTTTACACACTATTAGATTGACAAGCATATTTGGTATTGTTACAATATAGAAAAATCGGAGAAGGATATGGCGGTAGAAGAGCAGCTTAAACTTATTAAGCGAGGGACCGTTGAGATTATACGCGAGGAAGAGCTAAAAAAGAAGCTCGAAAAATCCCTGAAGACTCGAAAACCTTTGATTATAAAAGCAGGATTTGATCCCTCCGCACCCGATATTCATCTAGGCCATACCGTGCTCTTAAGAAAGCTACGCCATTTTCAGCAACTAGGGCATAAAATCATCTTTCTCATAGGTGATTTTACAGCTATGATAGGTGACCCCTCAGGCAAGACGCAGACCCGCCCCCAACTTACCAAAAAAGAAGTAATAAAAAACGCAAAGACCTACCAAAAACAAGTAGGTAAAATCCTAGATCTAAAGAAAATGAAAGTGGTCTTTAACAGCACATGGCTTGATAAATTGTCTTCGCACGAGATCGCCGGACTCCTTTCCAAGTATACAGTAGCCCGCGTATTAGAGCGGGATGATTTCTTAAAACGTTATAAAGAGGGTAGGGATATTAGTCTTTTGGAATTCTTCTACCCCTTACTTCAGTCTTATGATTCTGTTGTTCTTGAAGCTGATGTGGAGTTAGGGGGCACAGATCAGAAGTTTAATTTACTTATGGGGCGAACTCTTCAGGAGAGGTCCGGTCAGGATGCACAGGTAGTTGTTACCATGCCGCTTTTAGAAGGCACAGACGGCGTGCAGAAGATGAGTAAATCCTACAATAATTATATCGGCATAAGTGAAGCGCCGGCCGAAATGTATGGTAAGCTGATGTCTATCTCTGATGAGATGATGTGGAGGTATTATGAACTTTTGACGGATATAGATTTAGTTTCTGTGAAAAGTATGCATCCGATGGATGCAAAAAAGAATCTCGCCAAAGAGATTGTTTCGCAATACCACGGCAAAGTTGCTTCAGAAAAAGCACAGAATAAATTTGAAAAGGCATTCCAAAAAAGAGACCCATTTACAGGGATGCCAGCTACAGTGTATCTTACCGATGATTTATCATTACTAGGCACCCTGACTAATCCCGCAATAGGTGGCATATCTAGCAATAGCGAAGGTCGTCGGTTAATAAAACAAGGTGCCATAAGCGTAAACGGGACAAGGGTATCTGATATAAATTATAGGTTTGAACCCGGCGTTGAATATTGCTTAAAGGCAGGCAAAACCAGGTTTATTAAGCTTATATTAAAACATCAAAAAAAGACTTGACAGCTAAGTGATATTTGTGGTATAAATCTACATAACGTAGAAGGAATGGGAGCTCTTTAGAAGGCTAGATATATTTTCTTGCAATGTTTTGGCGGCCTTAAATAGGGAGTTTAGATTGAATAAATCTCCTTGACAATTCGAAAGTACAAACTGGTAGGAGGATGTAAACCAAAAGCATCGTCTGACGATGCTTTTTTTGTGTCTATACCAGCTCTTTGATAAGTAAGTAACCGAGCTATTGAACGGATTAAACCATAAAATTCTTTTATGGAGAGTTTGATCCTGGCTCAGAACGAACGCTGGCGGCGTGGATTAGGCATGCAAGTCGAACGATCCTTCGGGATAGTGGCAAAAGGGTGAGTAACACGTGGGTAATCTACCTTTGGACCTGGGATAACTTGCTGAAAAGCGAGCTAATACCGGATAAGACCACTCTTCTTATGTGGAGTGATAAAAGGCGGGGACCACTTCGGTGGCCTGCCATCTAAAGATGAGCCCGCGCCCCATCAGCTTGTTGGTAAGGTAACGGCTTACCAA
>CAZOIE010000165.1:0-4422 GCA_964579905.1 uncultured Planctomycetia bacterium | reverse complement strand
AATCAGCTGGGGGATACTTATCTATGAGAACTTACACATTTTTGCTTGCGTTACCTATTAATAATAAGACTATACTTTTTTTTAATTTTATGTATAATATGTCTCTATTTGAATTTAAGGAGGTGAACGTAAGTTGAAAGATAAAATACATCCTGAGTATAAGATGACAGCAATTACATGTGTATGTGGCGAGGTGATACATACGCGTTCAACGAAACAAAATATCAAAGTAGATATTTGTTCAAAGTGTCATCCATTTTTTACGGGTAAACAGAAACTGGTTGATTCTGCTGGTAGAATAGACAAGTTCAAGAAAAAGTATAAGATAAAGTAAGTAAAGTAGTTAGCCGAGTAGGTCTTCGACCGAGTAGGCACCTTGCAGGGGAGAGCCGCTCAAAAATTTATTGTAATTTGCCTTCCAGACTGATCTATTAAGTTAAGAAGATAATACTTGTTTTTCTTTATTTTGGGTGTACACGGTAAAAAAGTATGTTAGATAAATTATTCTCTATTGAGACAAGATACGAAGAGCTTGAGAAAAAGATGAGCGAGCCTGAAGTAGCTCAGGATCAAGCCCTTTATTCCAAGTTGGCAAAGGAGCTTTCTGGCATTCAAGAGATTGTACAGAAGTTCAAATCTTATAAGAAGTTGGAAAAAGAGAAAAAGGAGCTTGAGGATCTGCTTGCTAAGAAGCATGATGAGGAGTTTGATAAGCTTGTTAAGCAGGAATTTACTGATCTAGAAGCAGAGATTGAAACTTGCAAGAAGGAGCTGGAGGGTTTACTCATAAGCGAGGATCCCAAAGAGAGCAAAGATGTAATAGTTGAGATACGTGCAGGCACCGGTGGGGCAGAGGCAAGTTTATTTGCAGCAGATCTACTTCGCATGTACTCAAAGTATGCAGCGCAGAAAGGTTTCAAGTTCGAGGTACTTAATACTTCGGATACCGATGCTAAGGGTTTTAGAGAGGTAATATTTTCCATAAAGGGAAAAGGAGCCTTTAGAAGATTTAAGTTTGAAAGTGGCGTACACAGGGTCCAGAGAGTTCCTGTTACTGAGGCCTCAGGAAGGATTCACACCTCTACGGTAACGGTTGCTGTTTTACCTGAAGCAGAGGATATAGAGGTTCAGATCAATCCTAAGGATATAAAGGTTGATGTATTTAGGTCTTCCGGTCATGGTGGTCAAAGTGTTAATACAACAGATTCAGCGGTAAGAATTACCCATGAGCCTACAGGAATAGTTGTTACGTGTCAGGACGAGAGATCGCAGCTTAAGAACAAACATAGGGCGATGAGGGTATTAAGAGCAAGGCTTCTTGCAAAGTTCCAGGAAGAGCAGGATAGCAAGATATCTAGCGATAGAAAATCTCAAATAGGTACGGGAGAGCGGAGCGAAAAGATAAGAACATATAATTATCCTGACAGACGAATAACCGATCACAGGATAGGGTTAACGCTATATAAGTTTGATAACATAATGGAAGGTGACCTAGAAGAGTTTATCGAGGCTTTGCTTGAGCATGAAAAGAATTCAAAGATTAGCGCCAATTTAAAGAGTGATAACAAGGATACTTAATGCAAATAGCTAATAAAACTAGTTTAAGGGATTTATTGAAATACGGTCATGATTATTTAGAAGAAAGGGGAATAGCTTCTTCATTAAATGACGCTGAACTTCTTCTTCGGCATATTCTGAATGTTGAGCGGTTTGAACTTTACAATGATGAAAAAGAAATAGATGATACACAAACAAAAGAGTATAAGCGACTCTTAGAGGAGCGCGGAAGACGGGTTCCTCTGCAATATATAACAGGTAAGTGCTTTTTTATGGGCATTGAGCTTTTTATAAAGAATGGTGTATTTATCCCTAGGCCAGAAACAGAGATACTGGTTGATGAGATATTAAAAATACTTAGGGAAAAAAAGAATCACCTTGATATTTTGGATATTGGAACGGGTTCAGGTGCAATAGCGATAGGCCTAGCGAAAGGATATAGCGATTGTAAAGTATTAGCTTATGATAATTCACAACTTGCTATAGATACAGCAACCTATAATGTAGCGAAAAATGGACTGGAAGATAAAATTTCATTTGTAAAGGTCGATATTCTTAAGGTTAACAAAGAAGATATAGATAAAAGGTTTGATTTGGTTATTTCAAATCCTCCCTATATAAGAAGTTGTGATATAGGGATGCTTGAAGCGGAGGTTCATGCTGAGCCAAACGATGCACTGGATGCAGGAGAGGACGGATTGCTATTTTATAAGGCAATAATTGAGAAGGCAAAGTTTTTATTAAAAAATAATGGCATTTTGGCGTTTGAGTTTGGTTTTTCCCAAGCGAATGATATTGTATCAATATTAGAAAACAATTCATTTGAGGTTATTAATCTAGTCAAGGATTTTAATGGCATAGAAAGAATAATAATTGCAGGATTGGTTAACAGATAAAATGGATAGGTAAGAGTTGGAGAAGTTTGTTATAGAAGGTGGTAAAAAGTTAAAGGGAACGGTCACAATAAGCGGTGCAAAGAACTCCGCACTTCCTATACTTGCAGCTACCCTGTTAAGCAATGAACCTTCCATTATTAGGAATGTTCCAAAGCTAAAAGATATACAGACGATGATGAAGATACTGCGTAGCTTTGGTGCTAAGGTTTCTTCAAGCAATGGAAGGATTAAGGTTGAGCCGCGTACTCTGGATAATTGCACAGCACCGTATAAGCTGGTAAGTACCATGAGAGCCTCAATATGTGTTCTGGGAGCTCTTTTGGCAAAAGAGGGGTTTGCTAAGGTGTCCCTGCCTGGCGGGTGTGTAATAGGCCCAAGACCTATTGATCTTCATATTAAAGGGATTGAAGCTCTGGGTGCTAATGTTGCTATTTCCGGAGGATATATATATGCTCGCTCTAAAAGATTGAAAGGTGCGAACGTATACTTGGGTGGAGCATTTGGTTCTTCAGTTTTGGCAACAGCAAATATAATGATGGCTGCAACACTGGCAAGGGGAACAACTATAATTGAGAATGCAGCTTGTGAGCCTGAGGTTGTTGATCTTGCTGATTTTCTTATTAAGATGGGAGCTAAGATAAAGGGTCAAAAGACCCACGTTATCGAGATTCATGGTGTTAGAAAATTATCAGGAGCGGAGCATACGATTATACCAGATAGAATAGAAGCCAGTACCTTTATGGTAGCTTCGGCTATGACGGGAGGAGATGTTGAAATAAGAGGTGCTAAATCGGAGCATCTTGGTGTGGTGATTGATAAATTAAGAGAGGCAGGCGTTAAGGTTGATACAGGTTCAAATAGAATACATGTTTGTTCAAGGAGTAGGCCTAAACCCATAGATGTGACAACGCTTCCTTATCCGGGGTTTCCAACCGATATGCAAGCCCAATTGATGGCAGCTATGTGCCTTACCAATGGAATAAGCATAATAACGGAGAAGATTTACCCTGAAAGGTTTATGCATATAAGCGAGTTAAATCGTATGGGTGCACGTATTATGCTTGAAGGGCCAACAGCAATCGTACATGGAACTTCGAAGCTCAGCGGAGCACCGGTTATGGCATCGGATTTAAGGGCCTCTGCCGCATTGGTTCTAGCCGGTCTTGTGGCGAAGGGTAAGACCGAGATTTCAAGGATTTATCATATCGATAGGGGATATGAAAGGATAGAGGAGAAACTGCGCTTACTGGGTGCAGAGATTTACAGGAAAAAAGAAGCCAATTAAATCGTTTAAAGGAGGATTAAATATGGCAGCTGTTATAAGGCTAAAAAGGCTTGGTACGAAGAAAAAACCATTCATGAGAATAGTTGTTATGGATAAAGCTTCAGCCAGGGATGGCAGGTCTATTGAGCAGATAGGATACTATGACCCCACCAAGAATCCGCCAACCATAAAGATTGATAAAGAGAAGGCGCTTCGTTGGATAAAAGTGGGTGCTGTAGCTTCAGATACTGTCAGAAGTCTTTTTAAGAAAGAAGGAATAGTTTAAACAAAAAGATATTTTTTGAGTTAAAAGGGAGGATATCTTGCTCCTTATTGATGTATTAACACTATTTCCAGGTATATGTAGCGGTGCGGTGAACGAGTCTATTTTAAAGAGAGCAATAAACTCTAAGATTCTTAAGGTAAAGTTACATAATATACGGGATTATTCTAAGGACAAGCATCATAAAGTGGATGATAAGCCGTTTGGAGGTGGGCCTGGAATGGTCATCAAAATTGACCCTGTTTATGATGCCTTGCAACATGTTTTAAAGGGTAAAGCTCGTAAGAAAAAAAGGGTTATGCTTTTAAGTCCGCAGGGAAAGGTGCTTACTCAGGACCTTGTTAGAGATCTAGCGAAGGAAAAGCATTTAGTATTAATATGCGGTCATTATGAAGGAGTTGATGAGAGAATAAGGGACAACT
>CAZOIE010000164.1:0-4443 GCA_964579905.1 uncultured Planctomycetia bacterium | reverse complement strand
AAAAATACATTTCTTTCTAACACTGATAATGCTTCGGTTTCTTTGAGAAAACAACTGCTGGAAAGTTGTAATCTGCATACGGTGCTTGATTTGCCCGGGGGAACATTTGCCGGGGCAGGTGTTAAAACTGTAGTGCTCTTTTTTGAAAAAGGTATCCCGACACGCAAGGTTTGGCTTTATCAGCTTAATCTTGACCGGAACCTCGGTAAAATTAATCCGTTGAATGAAAATGATCTGGCGGATTTTATAAAAGTTCAGAAAGCCAAAGCAGACTCGGAGAACTCTTGGTCAGTGAATGTGGCTGATGTGGATAAAGCAACATATGACCTTTCGGTAAAGAATCCGCATAAAAAGGATGAAACAACATTGCGTGAGCCAAAAAAAATATTGAAGGCGATGAAGGCTTTAGATGAGGAAAGTGCTGAAATTATGAAAGCGATTCGTGGATTGATATGAAAAAGCTGTGGGAAGAGAAAAGGTTGGGGGATGTTTGTGAGGTTGTTGCTGGTCAATCTCCAGAAGGAAAATACTACAATAAGGTAGGTAGTGGTTTGCCTTTCTATCAGGGTAAAAAGGAATTCACTAGAAAATTTATTGGAGATCCTACAACGTGGACAACAAGTATCACGAAAGAAGCATTGCAAGGTGATATTCTTATGTCTGTGAGGGCGCCGGTTGGACCAGTTAATTTTGCAAAAGAAAAAATATGTATAGGGCGTGGTCTCGCTGCGATAAGAGCGACAGCATTGATCAATAAAGAATTTCTGTTTTATTTTCTTTTAAAGTATGAAAAGGAAGTTGTGGGTAATGCAGGCGCAGTTTTTAATTCAATTAATAAAACTCAAATAGCGAACATTTCGATTCCCTTATTTCCACTTCCAGAACAAAAGCGGATTGTGAAGATATTAGATGAGGTGTTCGAGAAAGTCACCAAGGTTAAAGAAAATGCTGAGAAGAATTTGAAAAACGCCCGTGAATTACTTGAGTCGCATCTACAGAATATCTTTGCCAGCCCCAGTGAAGGATGGGAAGAAAAGAAGCTGGGGGAGATTTGTGAAAACTTAGATAGCAAACGAGTACCCATCACCAAAAAGCACCGCAAGGAAGGTCCATACCCGTATTACGGAGCCTCTGGTATTGTTGATTATGTTGGCGAATATATCTTTGATGAAGATTTATTGCTTGTATCTGAAGATGGTGCCAATTTATTAGCTAGAACATATCCTATTGCTTTATCAATAAGCGGAAAAACGTGGGTTAACAATCATGCTCATGTTTTGAGGTTTGAACATATGGTTGCTCAGAGATTTGTGCAGTTTTACCTAAATTTAATAAAATTGGACGATTATGTTAGCGGCATGGCTCAACCAAAATTAAATCAAAAAATGCTTAATTCTATAGTTGTTCCCTTTCCAAAAATAGCTGTCCAAGAGATCATTGTTGGCAAGTTCGACGCGTTGACCGCTGAAACTAAAAAACTCGAAGCCATCTACCAGCAAAAACTTGCTGATTTAGACGAACTGAAAAAATCGATATTGCAAAAAACCTTTAATGGTGAACTTACAGGAGTATACTCATGAACGAAGCTGAAACAAGAGCTGAATATATTGACCCAAAGCTAAAAGAGAGCGGCTGGGGGGTGGTCGAAGGTACAAAAATCCTGCGAGAATGTAATATCACGGTCGGTAAAATTCAGGCCGGGGGCGGAAGAGCTAAGCCCTTGATTGCTGATTATGTGTTGGTCTATAAGGGGCGTAAATTAGCTGTCGTTGAAGCTAAAAGCGATGAGATTGAAGTAGGGGAAGGTGTGGCTCAAGCCAAGAACTATGCAGAAATGCTACATCTTGATAAGACTTATTCCAGTAACGGCAAAGAGATTTATCAAATTTGCATGAAGACTGGCAAAGAGGAATTGATTACCGTATTCCCATCGCCGGATGAGCTTTGGAATAAAACCTGCACCACTCAGAACGCATGGCAGGATAAATTTAATCAGGTGCCGTTTGAAGATGTGGGTGGTACAAAGGACGTACGCTATTATCAGGAAATCGCTGTTAATAATGCAATGGCAGGTATTGCCGAGAACAAACAGCGCATATTACTTACTCTTGCTACTGGGACAGGCAAAACCTTTATTGCCTTTCAGATAGCTTGGAAGCTCTATTATACACGTTGGAACCTAAGACGTGACGGTTCACGCAGGCCGCGAATTTTGTTTTTAGCAGACAGAAATATACTCGCGGACCAGGCATTTAATACCTTTTCAGCATTTCCAGAAGATGCTCTGGCTCGAATTAAACCTCATGAAATTCGTAGAAATGGTCGAGTTCCAACCAGTGGTAGCATTTTTTTCACTATCTTTCAAACATTTATGAGTGGTAAGGATAAGGACGGTAACCCCACTCCGTATTTTGGTCAATATCCGAACGACTATTTTGACTTTATTATTATTGATGAATGTCATCGCGGCGGTGCAAATGATGAAAGTAACTGGCGCGGTATTATGGAATATTTTTCGCCGGCTGTACAGCTTGGCTTAACCGCGACGCCTAAGCGCAAAGACAATGTGGATACCTATCGTTATTTCGGTGAGCCGGTGTATATCTATTCACTTAAAGAGGGTATCAACGATGGTTTTCTGACGCCGTTTAAAGTTAAGCGGATCCAAACCACAATAGACGATTATATTTATACCTCAGATGATCAGATTATTGAAGGCGAAATAGAGCAAGGTAAAATTTATACAGAACCAGATTTCAATAGAATTATAGAGATTAAAGAACGTGAAGCCAAACGGGTACAGATATTTCTCTCTGAAATTAATCAGAGCGAAAAGGCTATTGTTTTTTGCTCTACGCAGAATCATGCGTTAGCAGTGCGGGATTTAATTAATCAGTATAAACAGAGCAAAGAACCGAATTACTGCGTGCGCGTAACCGCTAATGATGGTGCATTGGGTGAACAATATCTGCGTGAATTCCAGGATAATGAGAAGACTATTCCGACTATTTTGACTACTTCGCAAAAGCTATCTACGGGTGTAGATGCTCGTAATATCCGTAATATTATACTCATGCGTCCAGTTAACTCCGTGATTGAGTTTAAGCAGATTATAGGACGTGGCACACGCTTATTTGATGGGAAAGAGTATTTTACTATCTATGATTTTGTGGATGCGTATCATCATTTTCTTGATCCCGAATGGGATGGTGAACCGATAGATGAAACAACAGAAAAAAGGCCAAAGCCGCCAAAGGAACCTCCTGAACCTCCAGAGCCACCTGAGTCTCCAAAGAAAAAGATTAAGATTAAGCTACGTGATGGAAAAGAACGCGAGATTCAGCATATGATTTCTACTTCATTTTGGAGTGCTGATGGTAAGCCAATCTCAGCAGAAGAGTTTTTGCAGGGTATGTTTGGCACTTTGCCGGAATTTTTCAAAAGCGAAGATGAATTACGTAGAATTTGGTCTAATCCAAACACACGTAAGACATTACTTGAAAAGCTTGCAGATGCGGGATATGGATTAGATGAATTGGCAACCTTACAAAAAATGATTAATGCTGAGAAAAGCGATTTATTTGATGTTCTCGAGTATATTTCTTTTGCGATGAAACCAATCACGCGAGAAATGCGGGTTGCGCAAGCGCAATCAAAGATCTTTAACGGATTGGATAATAAGCAGAAAGAGTTTTTAGAATTCGTACTTTCTAAATATATAGAAACTGGCGTTGAGGAACTTGATCAGGAAAAACTGCCCGATCTTCTGACGTTGAAATACCAGGCAATTAGCGATGCAGAAGAAATATTAGGTGGAGTTGAAAATATTCGTAGCACCTTTATTGATTTTCAGAAATATCTATATGAGAAAATATCAGTTTAATTTTTGTGAATTAAAAGCGGACGGTTCGATTTTAAAGTAATTAAGTATCATGTCCCGTAATTGCTAATAATTAAGATTTGTTCATTGTTCCATTGATTATACGAGAAATAGTTGATACATATTATGGAAGAAAAGTCATTAAAAGAAAAAGTTATTGAGGATTTAGCAAAGACAGGTTTTGGTTCTGAAATGTATGCTATGAAAGTATTCTTAAGAAGAGATTGGCATGTTAGCGGTAGCCCTAGTTATTTTGACTTAGATGAAGAAAAAACTCGTGAGTCGGATATAAAAGCACATCATCCTATTATTCGCTACATACCCAAATCAAAAAAAATTATGTCGAACTCTTTTTTTTCTATAGTAGCAGAAGTGAAGAAGTCTACAAAGCCATGGATAATTTTTAAAGAGAATCCCAAAAATAATTGGCGACTTCAAGAGGGATGGACTAGTTTAGTTTATTGTGCTGGTTTAGCAGTGACAGGAGATCGTGATATGCTAACTGAGATAATGATGAGCTCAAGCTTTGCTAATACTCTCGGTTGGTTTGGGTATGGTATTCA
>CAZOIE010000163.1:3579-4445 GCA_964579905.1 uncultured Planctomycetia bacterium | reverse complement strand
AGGTGTACGCCGTCAGCATCAGCACAAGAAGCAATATCTATCCTATCATTAAGTATAAAAAGAGAATTATACCTCTTTATGGCTTTTTTTATTTTTGAAGCAACCTCAACTAGCTCTCTGTCAGATAAAGCTTTCTCTCTAAGCTGAATAACATCCGCTCCTCCAGCAGCAAGAGCTTCGCAAATCTCAATAAGATCTTTCGATTTAGATTGCAGTCTATCCGTTATAGCATAAAGCCTTAAACTGCTCAATTTCTTCATAATACGCTTACTACTTAATTTTCTTGTAAACTAATTTCTCTAGATAATAAACTTTAAATCTAATATTTCTAAACTGCTTTGGAATATTTACCTCATACAACCGCGATAACTCTTCTAGGACCCTTACAGATTCTTTTATTCTCTGAGAATTTGAAACAAATATATCTTTAGCTTTATTATATTTGCTAAATGGAAGGGTCTTGCCAATATCCGACTTAGAATTTCTGCTTTCAAGTAATTCAGAGAAACCAAACTGCCTAATTGATCGAGAAAGCTGATGACGCAAACTTCTAAACTCTCTAGAAAGATGCCTATCTTCTAATATAAACCTTGCAAGATCTTCGCAAACCCTTAAGCCTTCTTTAGAGCGATTCAGATTAGCATCAACAATTCTAAGAAGCTGCTTTTTATTAAACCTTTTATCTTTTGGTATCATGTAATATCTGATTTAAAATCTTCGTAGTAGAATACCTTTTTACATATGGTGCCTTTACAACACTTCCACCATATGATTTTACAAACCTCCCCCCTACAACTTTATCAATACTCCAATCTCCTCCCTTTAAGAGAAAGTCAGGCTTAACTGATTTTATAAGTTTAAGTGGG
>CAZOIE010000163.1:0-3558 GCA_964579905.1 uncultured Planctomycetia bacterium | reverse complement strand
AGTTCACTAAAGATTACAACGTAATCAACCATCCTAAGAGATGATAAGATGTTTGCTCTAAAGTTTTGTGAAAAAATCGGCCTAGAACTACCCTTTAGCTTCCGAACAGAAAAATCGCTATTTAAGCCAACTATTACCACATCCGCTTTCTTTTTTGCAGCTTCAAGACACCTTATATGCCCTGGATGGAGTATATCAAAGCACCCATTTGTAAAGGCTATTGTTTTCTTAGCCTTCCTTAAATCATTTATGATTTTTTTCAGGTTCTTTAAATCAATTATCATGATTTTTAAAGAATCGACTCCTCTATTAATTGACAAAGAATATGTCCGATTAAAATATGTGCCTCTTGAATGCGAGGAGTGTTTTTGGAGGGAACCTTAATTGATAGTTTAGCAACCCTTGCCAATCTTCCACCATCTCTTCCGGTCAGAGCAATGGTAGAGATACCTTTTTTGTTTGCTAATTTCACAGCCTCAATAATATTCTTTGAATTACCGCTTGTTGATATCCCTATCAATATATCCCCTTTTTGCCCAATGGCTTCAAGTTGCCTAGAAAATGATTGGCTAAAATCATAGTCATTGCTAATAGCTGTCAATAATGAAGTGTTGGTAGTCAAGGATACTGCAGGTAGAGGTCTTCTGTCAGTGTAAAATCTCCCCAAAAGTTCCGTAGATATGTGCTGACAATCGGCAGCGCTTCCACCGTTTCCACAAAGCACAATCTTCTTTTTCCTTCTAAGGCAATTTATTAAAATATTTGCTGCCTTTATAATACTTGAGATTTCCTTCTCAAGCAGCAAACTTTTTACCATGATATCATTTTCTATGATACCTTCTATTTTTTCTTTCATATCTTATCCTTAAGTTTACTTATTTTCGCATCTCACGAAAAAATTAACCAAAAAATACCTTTGCAATATCATATAGCTCAAGATCAACCGTTTTTAACTCACTTACGGCGCTGCTTAATGGGACATCAATTATCTTGTTACCCTGCAAACTTACCATTTGGCCAAACTTCTTATTTACAACCAATTCAACTGCCTTCACGCCAAACCGTGTACCTAACACTCTATCGAAGGCTGAAGGAGTACCCCCTCTTTGCACATGCCCTAAAACCGTAACACGTGTTTCAAAACCCGTCTTCTTCTCTATCATATTTGCAAGCACATCTCCTATGCCACCGAGCCTTACATGACCAAACTCATCAAGCTTTTCTTCTTGTGTTACATCTTTATCTTGAAACTTAGCTCCCTCAGCCACAACAACAATGCTAAAGGTCTTGCCTCTATCATGCCTTTTTTTAAGAAGAGTCACAACCTCCTCAATATTAATAGGAACCTCGGGAATTAGAATAATATCCGCTCCACCTGCGATTCCAGATTCTACAGCAATCCATCCGGCATGCCTACCCATAACCTCAACCACTATAATTCTATTATGACTCTCCGCTGTGGTATGTAGCCTATCAATGGCTTCGGTTGCAATGTTTATCGCTGTGTCAAATCCAAAAGTATAATCCGTTGCTGAAAGATCGTTATCTATAGTCTTTGGAATACCAACTATGTTTAAGCCCTCTTTAAACAACTTCTCTGCAGCCCCTAGAGTATCCTCACCTCCAATTGCGATAAGCGCATCAAGGCCTAACTTTTTGAAATTCTCCCTCACCTTAACCAAATCACCCTCTTTTTTGAAAGGATTGGTCCTTGATGTTCCTAAAATAGTTCCCCCCTTAGGGAGTATGCCCGATATGGATAGGAAATTTAATTCCATAGTAATATTTTCAACTAGCCCTTTCCAACCACTCTTTATTCCAACAACCTCAATATCATGATGAAAAGACTTCCTTACAACAGCTCTTATTACTGGGTTTAATCCAGGACAATCTCCTCCGCCGGTCAAAACCCCAACTTTCTTTGCCATTTTACTCCTCCATTAAGATGTATGATTAAGTGTTATAGTTAGTTAATTTAATATGTTCTAAATGGAACGCTCGGTTGCTCATTAGGCTTTGATGTTTTATCTTCTCTATAAGCTATCTTGACTACATGAATCTTTACTAACACCTGTTCCTCAACACCCAACATTTCTTGAACCTTAGTCCTTATTAGGTTTTGTATACTCTCTGTTGCATCAGGAATATTCGCATCTGCCCATAAAGTAACACGACAGGTTATATCGATACTTTTTCTGTTTGCTTTAACGTGCGAACGTATCTCTTTAATTTCTTTTAAATTCGCTGCTATCCGTTTAATGAAATCCTCAATAGCTGAAAGGGTTATTGTAACCTGGCCATCGGGATTTACAAACGCTATTGTTCTTTCCCTTCTAAATCTAATAAGGGCCAGCTTTGCAACAGAGATACTAATGAAAATCATAAGCGCTCCCATAATCGATGAGGTAAACCAAAGATTTGGAATGCTTTTAATGTAATCAAATAAAACTGTAAGATTCAATAGCTGCTTTAGATGAAGAGCATATGCAATGAGCGAGGAACCTATAACTAAAAAAACAAAAGTATAAAATGCCAATACAATACCATTGAATAGTGACATTTGAATTCCTCCTTATTAACTCATTATTCTACAAATTAGCTTTTCTGGTAAACCTAACTTGCTTTACATTAACATTTACTTCAATCAAGTTAAGACTTGCGATATGCTCAAGCCTATCTTTAACATTTTCCTGAACATTGGTAGCAACAAGCGATATATCACATCCATATTCAACAATCAAGGAAATGCATATTCTAATATCATTATCATCCATTACCTCAACTTTAACCCCTTTACTAAAAAGAGGTTTATTAAAGATTGTCTCGAAAAAATTAGCAATGCAACCCTTGTCAATATCAACAACCCCTTTAATCTCCTTAGAAGCTATTATCGCTATCTGTGAAATTACATCATTATGTATCTTTACAACACCATGTTCGGTTTTTCTGTCTTTCTCAAGCATATTACAGATCCTCTAAAAAAGGCTCTATAAAATTGGTATCTATTTGTCCTCTTAAAAAAACAGAATCATGCATAACTCTCTTTAAAAGAGGTATAGTTGTCTTAATTGGCTCAACCTCGAATTCATCAAGGGCTCTTTGCATAACCTTTATAGCCTCTTGCCTCGTCTTACCATGTGTTATGAGCTTACCTATTAATGAATCATAAAATGGGGGGATTGTATAACCGGAGTATACATGTGTATCAAGTCTAACTCCATATCCACCGGGCACGTTTAATCTCTCTATCTTGCCAGGAGAGGGGATAAAATCATTATTGGGATCCTCAGCATTAATTCTGCATTCAATTGAATGACCGCTGAACTTAACGCTATCTTGGCTAAATGAAAGTTTTTCTCCATTAGCTATCTTTATCTGCTCTTTTATCAGGTCTATTCCTGTAACCATCTCAGTCACGGGATGTTCAACCTGTATCCTAGTATTCATCTCCATAAAATAAAAACGGTTATTCTTATCCATGAGAAATTCAACTGTCCCTGCATTAACATAATTGGCAGCCTTTGCTGCTTTGATGGCCATATCTCCGATCTTTTTTCT
>CAZOIE010000162.1:0-4450 GCA_964579905.1 uncultured Planctomycetia bacterium | reverse complement strand
GTGGCAAAACTCCTGGTATACATATGTCTACGGAAAGTATGAGTTTGATCCCATGGTATACGGTTTGGAGTGGGACCTAGCAGACAGGTATGTCAGAAAGGGTAGGCTGTCTAATCTTTACCTAAGCGTAAAACACCAGCCCGATGTAAAGTATCCAAGGGATGAAGAAAGTTATTATGAAAATTTCGGGTATACAGATGCCGAGATAAACACGGACATTAGGCTTGTTGGCAATTGGAATTTAGCACTTGGCTACGCCCTTGAGAAAAGGAATTATGATTATCCTGATCCATCATTCTTCAGCGGTAAAGATAGATGGGTTTATGACAATACATTGAATTATTGGAGACTAAGAACCCAGGCTGAACTTGATGCAGCCGGATACACGGTAAACCCTCAGCCGATGCCGTTTGCGGATGAGGCTGAATGGACAAACCATACATTTACGGTTGGTTTAAAATATTATGGTAGCGCTTATGTTGATATAAAATATGGAACAAGCTGGTGGCCACCGGTATATGGTCCTGTTAAGACAATACCAGCTGAAACAGACTAAAAAATAGGAGTAATTTCATGGCAAAGAAAATCGTACTTGCTTATTCAGGAGGCTTGGACACCTCTTGTGCTGTTAAATGGCTGAAAGATAAAGGCTTTGAAGTAATATGTTTTATTGCAAATCTAGGCCAGGTTGAAGGCCTTAAAAAGATTGAGAAGAGAGCTCTTGTGGCCGGTGCCACAAAGGTCTACATAAAAGATTTGCAAGAGGAATTTATTAATAGCTTTATTTTCCCAACACTCAAGGCAAATGCCATTTATGAGGGCAAATACCCGCTTGCAACGGCACTAGGAAGGCCATTGATAGCCAAATACCTTGTTGAGGTTGCCCATAGGGAGAATGCCTCATACGTTGCCCATGGATGCACGGGCAAAGGCAATGATCAGGTAAGGTTTGAGGTAACTGTCGGAATCCTCGATAAGAAGCTTAAGATAATAGCACCGATAAGGGTTTGGGAGTTTAAATCCAGGGAAGAAGAGGTAGAGTATGCCAAGCTGCATAATATCCCCATAGATGTTACGAAGAAAAAGCTTTACAGCATCGACAAGAATATCTGGGGACTGAGCATCGAAGCTGGTATCTTGGAAGATTTAGAACAGGAGCCGCCGCAGGATACCTATATTATGACAAAGAACCCGATTTATGCTCCTAATTCCCCAAGGTATGTTGAGATATATTTCGAGAAGGGCGTACCCAAGAAGGTTAATTCAAAGACACTTAAACCAAAGAATCTAATAAGCACCCTAAACAACATTGGCGGCTTTTGCGCTGTGGGCAGGACCGATATGATCGAGAACAGACTCGTAGGCATTAAATCAAGGGAGGTGTATGAGGCACCTGGTGCAACCATATTAAATATAGCCCATAAGGAGCTTGAGAGCCTGGTCTTGGATAGGGAGCTTTTACACTTTAAGGAGTTAATAGCCCTTAAATATTCAGAGTTGGTATATAACGGGCTTTGGTATTCCCAGTTAAAAGTAGCGCTTGATCAGTTTATAGAATCAACTCAGAAGAATGTTACTGGATCAATAAAGTTAAAATTGTTCAAGGGAAATTGCATTGCGGTTTCAAGAAAATCAAAATACTCATTATACAAGAAAGAGCTTGCAACCTACGGTAAAGAGGATAAGTTTGACCAAAAGCTGGCCGAGGGTTTTATTAAGCTCTGGGGTATGCCTTATCAAAAATAAAGTAAGATAAGAGAGGAAAATATGGCAAAGAAAATGTGGGGTGGAAGATTTACCAAAAAGACAAGTCCTTTGGTAGAGGAGTTCACCAAATCTATCCAGTATGACAAGAAGCTTGCTCTATTTGATCTGCTTGGTTCACTTGCCCATGTTGAGGTATTGGGTAAGAGTAAACTTATATCGCATCCTGAGAAAACCAAGCTAGCTAATGGACTTAAGTCACTGCTCAAGAAAGTTGAGAAAAATAAACTAAAGTTTTCAGATAAGTGTGAGGATATCCATACCTTTATTCAGAATGAGTTACAAAAGGATATAGGTGATCTGTCTCAAAAATTACACACAGCAAGGTCAAGGAACGATCAGGTGGTTCTTGCAACGAAGCTCTATTCAAAGTCTAGTTTATGCATAGCTTTAAATGAGATAGATGGGCTAATTTTTTCGCTAAAAACCTTAACGGCCAAGTACAGCCAAGTTATTATACCAGGTTTTACACATATGCAGCTTGCACAACCGGTCTATTTAAAGGATTATCTTGGCGCATATGTTGAAATGTTAAAAAGGGATAAGGATAGATTAAATAGCATATCCAAGAACCTGAATATATCATTGGGTGCTGGTGCCCTTGCAGGAACCCCGATAGATTCTTCTAAGTACAATACAATCATAAAATCTTTAAAAGGTGTCAGGGTAAACCCAAGCACAAATTCGCTAGACTCTGTAAGCGACAGGGATTTTGTAATTGAGATCATCAACGCCCTGGCTATTGTTGCAATGCATTTGTCGAGAATCTCTGAGGATTTGATAATCTATTCAACCAGGGAGTTTGGATTTATTGAAATCGATGAATCCTACTGCACAGGCAGTTCCCTTATGCCACAGAAGAAAAATCCAGATGTGCTTGAACTCATAAGGGGTTATTCTGGAAGGGTTTATGGGAATTTAATAAGCGTACTTGCTACTATGAAGGGCTTGCCGCTTACATATAACAGGGATATGCAGCTTGACAAGGAACCGCTGTTTAACTCCTTTGAGATAGTATCAAGCGAGTTAAAAGTCTTGACTAAGCTCTTAAAGTCTGTAAAATTTAATACTTCTAAGATAAAAGAGTGTTTGAAGGATGAGTCTTTGTATGCAACCGATCTCGTTTACTACCTTGTCAAAAAGGGTGAGCCATTTAAAGCGGCTCATACGATAGTAGGAAGGCTTGTTAAATATTCGCTTGATAATAAAACTGAAGTTAAAGATATGCCTGAGGACCTGATTAAAAAGTTCTCAAACAAGTTCATCAAAAGGGAAATGGTAAAATTGTTTAACCCGATCGTTTCAGTTAGATCAAAAAGGTCGATTAAAAGGTAGCCGATTAGGCACTCTTTGAGTAGCCGAGTAGGCACCCTGGGGGTAGGTAAGTTTAATGCACGATTTTAACTACAAAAAAAATACTCTGTACTGCGAGAAGGTAAGTGTAGCAGCTCTTGCTAAAGAATTTGGAACACCGCTTTATGTGTATAGCTATAATACCTTAATAAACCATTACTCTAAGCTCAAGATAGCCTTTAGGCAGATTGATCCTATTATCTGCTATTCAGTAAAGGCGAACTCTAACCTTTCAATCTTGAGAGCCCTTGTTAATCAGGGCGCAGGCCTTGATATAGTATCGGGCGGGGAGTTATTCCGTGCGCTTAAGGCGGGTTGTCCACCTGGGAGAATAGTATACGCCTCTGTGGGCAAGACAGAGGATGAGATAGCAGAAGCTATCAAAAAAAAGATCCTATTCTTCAATGTTGAGTCTCAGCCTGAGCTTGAATCAATCAATCGTGTTTCCAAGAGATTAGGCCGAAGAGCAAATGTCGCGATACGCATAAATCCTGATGTTGAGCCAAAGACACATAAGTTCATCACTACGGGAAAGCTAACAAACAAGTTTGGGGTAGATTTTGACTCAGCTTGTAAGATCATAAGCTCTAGAAACAAGCTATCTAATGTAAGAATTAATGGCCTGCATATTCACATAGGCTCTCAGATAACAGATAGCACCCCCTTCATCGCCGCAATAACGAAGGTGATTAACTTTATAGACAAACTACAAAAGAATGGTGTTGAACTGGAATTCTTAAATATCGGCGGCGGACTTGGGATTATCTACAACAATGAGACACCGCAGACAGCAGACCAGTTTGCAAGGAAGATTCTTCCTATGCTAAAGAGGACCAATCTTAGGATAATCCTTGAGCCGGGAAGATTTATCGTCGGAAATGCCGGAATTTTGGTGACAGAGGTTCTGTACGTAAAGATCACTCCTCTTAAGAAATTCGCCATAGTTAACGCCGGTATGAACGACCTTATAAGACCTTCCCTGTATAGCGCCTATCACAATATCGTACCTGTTGTAAAAACACGCAACACTCGCAATGACAAGTATGACATCGTTGGCCCGATATGCGAGAGCGGGGATTTCTTTGCAAAGGATAGGAAACTCACCAAGCTTAAAGACGGTGACCACCTAGCAATTATGAGTGCCGGTGCGTATAGTTTTAGCATGTCATCAAACTATAACTCTAGGCGTAGGGCCCAAGAAGTATTGGTAATGGAGGATAAGGTGTTTACCATAAGAAAGCGAGAATCCTACAAGGACCTAACCGCTAACGAAATTTTGCTTAAAATTTAATATGACTAGAATTAACTTCACAAAGATGGTAGCCTCTGGTAA
>CAZOIE010000161.1:0-4494 GCA_964579905.1 uncultured Planctomycetia bacterium | reverse complement strand
GGATGAAAGTTGTAAAAATACTTCTTGCGATTTTTTTACCGCCAGTAGCAGCGTTTATGCAAGTAGGTGCCACGAAGCATCTTGTAATTAATATTATACTGACATTGCTTATGGGTATCCCTGGTATGATTCATGCGCTATGGCTTGTTGCAACAGATAAGAAAGCATAGCGATTAAAAGTTGCCGGTAATTATAACGATTACCAGCACTTGTCTTTATAGATATTTAAAGCTTTTTAAGCAATCCAGGAGGGGTAGTTATGGATAAGAGACAAAACATAGTTGATATACTTAAGAAGATTAATCTCTTCTCTTCTCTTAATGAGGAAACATTGCAATTATTACAAGAGAAGATGTATCTGGTTCGCTTTAATAAAGATGACATCATTTGCAGCGAGGGCGATATGGGCGATCAGATGTTTATTATAGATTCAGGCAGAGTATCCGTTGAGAAAATAGGTCAGGAAGATACTCCTGTTGAGATTACATTATTGGAGCCTGGTGAGATTGCTGGAGAGTTAAGCCTATTTGAGGAATCGGTGCGTTCAGCCACGCTAAAGGCAAAAGAGGAAACCCAAGTATGGGTGCTTGACCGCGAGACATTTCACAAACTGCTTGAGCAGCATCCTGCCTTTTCCAAGGCTTTGTTATCTGCGCTTAGTCGCCATCTTCGACGTGAGACCTCGGTAGTTGCAAAGTTGCTTACCGCAGATTTGGATCGTCGTTTTAAGGTGGCCTTCTTTGATTCAAAGCCGTATATGGAGGAGGTTTTTAAACAGAACAACAAGTACAATTACTCAATAAAGTTTTTTGAGTCCCGTCTTTCGCTTGAGACGGTATCCTTGGCTGCTGGCGTCAATGCGGTATGTGTATTTGTAAACGATGATTTAAACGATAAGGTTATTGAAGAACTTGATGCGATGGGTGTTAAGATGATAGCATTAAGATGTGCTGGGTATAATAATGTTAATCTTGCCGCATGCGAGCGTCTTAATATATCTGTAGCACGTGTTCCTGCATACTCGCCTTATGCGGTTGCAGAGCACGGTGTTGCGCTTATGATGGCGCTAAATCGTAAGATTCATCGTGCCAACAATCGGGTTCGGGAAGGCAATTTTTCCCTTAATGGATTGGTTGGATTTGATTTGCACGGTAAGACCGTAGGCGTTATAGGGATAGGCAAGATAGGTAGATGTATGCTTAGTATTCTTGCTGGTTTTGGCTGCAAGCTTCTTGCATATTCAAGGACTCCAAAGCCGGATCTTACTAAGGAACTGGGAGTTAGCTTTGTCACACTTGATGAATTACTTATGCAGTCTGATATTATAAGCCTGCATGCTCCGCTAACGCCTGAGACTCATCATCTAATAAATACTGAAGCAATAGAGAAGATGAAGAGCGGGGTTATGTTGATTAATACAGGAAGAGGCGGTTTGATAGATACAAATGCCCTCTTAGACGGTCTAAGAACCGGTAAGATTGGATATGCTGGGCTTGATGTCTATGAGGAAGAGAGCGCGTATTTCTTTGAGGATTTTTCTGATTCTATTATGACAGACGATATACTTGCGCGTCTAACCACCTTTAACAATGTAATCATCACAAGCCATCAGGCATTTTTGACCAAAGAAGCTCTCAAGAATATTGCTGGTACCACCATTGAGAATATACGCGAGTTTGAACTAAATAAACGTACAACACAGCTGACCAACCATGTTGCCCTAAATGCTTAATGTATATGCTTAGAAGAGAGCGTAATGCTAATTTCCTATTTATGATTTTTTGGGTTAGCGTGTTCTTTGTGTGTGTGCCTTATGAGTTGTTAGCTGAAAATATTCAAGATTGTTTTGTGGAGCACTTTGATTCTTATCCTTCGAGCCGTGTCTGGTCGGCAAATGCACAGGATCTATCGCGCATAGAGATAGTAGATAATCCGGTAAGGGCAAGCTCGGGAGCAGTTAAGCTGACTGTATTTCCAGAAGATATTTCTGCAAAAAGAAACAGAGCCGAAATTAATATTATTTATGGCCAAAAACCTAAAGGTAAGAACTGGAAAAATATTTGGTATTCGTGGAGTTTCTTGATTCCCGAAGATTACCACGATGATTACAATAATAAACGCTTTCAGATAATGGGGCAATTTCACGTGGTGCCCGATTTTGAAAGAGGGGAAGGATGGGAGGATTATCTTAAGATACCGCCAATGATTTCCATAAGGTACGGACGCGACGAGGGCGGATCCGGCTTTGGATTGTTTTATGGTATAAAAACAGCAGAAAAGCAAGAACGCATGATTGCGAAGAAGTATATTGAAAAAGGCAGGTGGTATGATATTATGATGCATATTAATTGGTCTAAACATGAAGATGGATATGTAGAGGTCTGGTTGGACAATGAGCCTTTAACACCATTCAACGGTAAGGATTATAAATTTTATGGAGCCAATATGTATAACGCAGTACCGCCAATGCTAAAATTAGGCTTGTACCGTGATTTCGGCTTTAAGAGAACAAATAGCGTTTATTATGACGAGTTGCATATTGGACACAGCAAGGAAGCGGTCAACATAAGACAATAGGGCTATTTAGGGCAAAAATATAAAATATGGCGTAGGGATCATATGTTAAGCTTGAGTATAAATTATAAGCTTTTTACTATCCAAAGAACCTCCAATTCTCAATAATTTTATACACCCCTCCTAAATATGGCTTGCACACTAAGACTTTCTAGTATATATTGAATTTACAGCTTGCCTTTGGAATTTACTTTTTAAATCGGTAAACCATCCAGTTGAAGCGCATTGTTTATTGAAAACGGTCACTTGCCACAGTCAAAAGTTATAGCATGAGCAACAAAAAAATAGCTTATTTATCCATCTTTCCTGCAACCCTTATTCTAGCGGCGCTTTTGGCGGTTTTAAAATGGCCTTATCTTATCAAGAAGGCACACTATATTCTGGAGCTAAAAGCCATTCTCGTTCTCTTGCCAAAGCTGCCGTATTTATCGCTGTTTATCAGCTTTATTATTGGGTTCTTTTTTAATAGTATCGGGATGATTCTTGCCTCACTTGTTACTGCAATCTCATACTCGGCCCTATGCCAATACGGACAATTTTTCTTTATTAAAGGAGCTGTAGGTTTTCTACTGCCATTGAATCTTATGATTTTCGCACTGATAAAGAAAAAACAGGCGCTCAGCCCTATTTTGATATCTTTCTTCACCTTTGTTGCCCTGCAAATTTTTGCCGTGTGTCTTTTCCAGAATGTGATTAACTATCCGACCTCCGGATTGATTTTATATATAAAAAACGGATTTCCCCAAATCGCAAGGATTCTTTTCGGGCTCGCCAGAAAAATTGGTCTATTGGCCACCAGCAATTATTTGTTTAGATTTAAAAACATTGCCTCGCTTCCATTTTTAGCTTTCTTGTTAAGCTTTTTTGTTATATTCATGCGTTTTTTGAAAAGCAAGGATGTATTACTAATAGGTTTTTTGGGAGCCATTATTAGTTTGTTTTTTGGGATAACAGCGGATAGCTTGCAGCCTGCTGGTATGATATTTTTTTCAGCAACAGGTTTTTTGTTTATAACGGCCGCCATCGAATCCTCCTTTTCTATAGCATACATTGATGCGCTTACAGGGATCCCAGGCCGCAGAAGTCTGAATGGGTTCATAGGTGGTCTGAGCAGGGAATATACAATTGCCATGGTGGATATAGATTATTTCAAAAAACTTAATGACACATATGGACATGATACTGGCGATCAGGTGTTAAGGATGATTGCGCAAAAGTTGAGCAAGGTGCATTCTGATGCAAAGGTATTTCGATACGGTGGAGAGGAATTTGTAATAGTGTTTCCGGAAAAAACACCCAAAGAAGCCTATCATTATCTGGAGAACTGCAGAAGAACCATAGAAAACACCCCCTTTATAATTAGAGGAAAAGACAGGAAGCAGAGAAGCGCTGTTGATAGAGGGAAATATTTGCGGAACACTCAGGAGGAGATTAAAGTAACCGTTAGTATCGGCGTTGCTTCAAGCAATATAAATCCTGCGGATGCGGAAAAGGTTTTGATAGCTGCGGATGAAATGCTTTACGATGCAAAAGAAACAGGAAGAAATAAAGTTGTCCTGCATGGTAGGTAATTTTTAAAGACATAGCCAAAAAGACCAATCAACGTTTAATATATTTTTTAAGCTCTTTCTCTAGTGCCGCCAGCTGCGGTATATCGCCGCAGCTGGCAAAGCCTTTTTGCACCCATCCCAGACCCTCTTCGTACCTTTTAAGTTTAATGCATGCGAACGCCGCGTCCATATACCCTGAAGGGTAATCAGGCTTTAGCATTATGGATTTTTCAGCATAAAAGAGAGCGTTATTATATTCGGATGTACGGTTGCTTAAACTCGCCATATTGGCCAGTGCTATAAACGAATTTGGATCAAGCTGGACGGCCTTATTGCCTGCGTCAATAGCTTTTTTTGTTTCCCCCAGGCT
>CAZOIE010000160.1:0-4495 GCA_964579905.1 uncultured Planctomycetia bacterium | reverse complement strand
AATCAGCTGTACCCTGATACCAATTAGTATCTATTCTCTGTTGGGCAGGGATTATGTCTACAAACTCACCAAGCTCTGCGTTAAATATGTTCCATCCAGAGCGGATATGTCTATCCAGTGAAATAGACTTGTACTGGGTAAGGATATGTATGTTCCTAAGCCCTGAGTTAATGCAGTTTGATAAGGTAAAATCGATTATCCTGTATATCCCGCCAAAGGGAACAGCCGGTTTTGCACGATCTCTTGTCAAGGGATGAAGTCTTTCACCCTTACCGCCTGCCATTAAAAAGGTTGAGATTTTAGTAGCCATTTTTTATTCCTTGTTTTTCGTTAACTTCGTTAACAGAGCTAATAATTATAATATTAGTTTTAATAATAATCAATAAAAAAATTACTTATAATTGTTAATAGGTTGCAGGGGGTGTGGGTCTGAGAGCTAGGTAAGTGTAATCTTAGGATTTAAGATAACACCGTCTAGATGGCAAGGAGCGTATGTTTTACCTCCAAATGAAAGGTTGTTACCGAAGGCAATGTGTGCAGTATTGAGGGATTTTTCATCTTCAAGCGTACTGCCAGTTACTTTTGCTTTAGGATTCAGGCCTATACCAAGCTCTGCTATATTGAAGGCTGGTTTTCCAAATGTGTCAAGTATCTTACTGAAGCGTTTTGAGCTGATATTGACAGCATAACCATCTTGTATTGCTATTTCGATGGGCTTATGGAGTTTTCCGATTGGAGCTATGCTTGCATCTATAATGAGTTTTCCATTAGTTGAACCTTCAACAGGTGAGATGCATGCTTCCCCTGCCGGGAGATTTCCAAATGATCCTTTTTTAATATAAAGGCCGTTATCCTCAAAGCCCTTCCTTCCCCCAATCGACATGGTTAGATCAGTTCCTTTTGGGGTTGTTAGTCTAATGGAGCTTGCCCTTGATAGTTTTTTGGCCAATTGGGAGGTTTTCTTCTTAAGCTGCCTGTAGTTAATTAAAATGGATCGTTCAAGCATTCCTCTTGTTAAGCCTGGCAGGCTTGCTATCTTGGTCCCATATTGTGAGCAGGCGGTTTTACGGGCCTTGGTGTGGGATAGGGATTTTTCCGTTATTAGTAATGCTATGTCGGCTGTTTTTAAGGCTTCAGCGATTGGCCTTGTTGGTTCCTCACCGTGTATTTTTCTTGCAGGCATCTTAGCAAGTGTTACATCAATATTCATTTTATGAGCAACATTGAAGAAAATGGATGCCAAATGCTCCAGTCCATTGTCTGTGACAATTAGGACATTTTCACCCTTTTTATACCCAAGGCATTCATTTAGTACAACTTCTACAATTCTTTTGGAATTTTTAATCATTTACCTTCAAATAAGTCCTTGTCTTCATTCTCTTTGTTTTGACTTGTCCTGTTTGTGACAAGGTTGCAGTACTCACACTGTGGGCTTGCTTGTGGAATATCACTGGAAAGTGTATTTAAGGCATCCATAAATATCTTCTTAGCAGAATCTACGCTTGTCTCAATCTTTATAGGCTCTACATGGAACTTGACAATTCCTTCCTCTTGAACCTCTAATGGCCAGTAGTATGCCAGATATGCAAGCCCTTTTGTTTTATACCCACTCTCGTTAAGGATTAAGGTATAGCAATCAAGCTGAGTTTGGTAATATTTCCTTGGATCATCGGCAAGTGGATATCCTCTTGTTTTATAATCTAGGGGTATATAACAGTTATCTTCAACCAAGCAGTCATCTAGGGCTCCTGAGAGAATAGCATCAGAGGGTTTATACTCATAGAGTAACTCGGTTTTTCTCCAGCTTCTCCAGGCTTCGAGTTTTGCAAGGTTTTGAAATAACTTACCATTGACCTTGCCGTTAATCTCTGGCGGAAGCTCATCTTTAAGGCGATACTTGTCAAAGTAGACCTTAATAACAGAGTCCATCCCACCTGGTAGAGATGGGAATATTCCAAAGGGTCTTTTAATGCCCTTATTCTTATCTAGCCAGAAACATCTGGGACAGTCTTTAAATAAATTCAAAGTGGACGGGGATAACCTTATCTTCGCATATTTTGGCATTTTATATCCTTTTCTTAAAAAGTTACTATCTGTTAACGAACTGCGGTATAAGTATGGCAGCAACTATGCCTAGGATGGAGAAAAGAACCATAACCCCCACGAATACGATAGCCGCTATTGTAAAGGCCTTTGAAATCGAATACTTAGGTACTAGGCTCCCTTCATTTATCTTGGTTGCAGTCTTATATGCATCAAATATACCATATACCCATGGTATCACCAACCAGCTGGTGAATAGTATCGTAAGCCCCTTGCCCAGCTGCCCGTTATACAACTGTCCACAGCCGGCAATGATAAAGCTTAATATGGCGGCAAGAGCTGGTGATCTTTGAGGTTCCATATTTGGATTGCTCTCGATTTTTTGAGAGATGCATTTTTTGCAGTAGCTCTCGTTTTTTGATTCAACAATGCAACCTTCGCATATGTCACTTCCGCATGATATGCATTTTCCTTTTGCATCTATTTCAGGATGGTTTATACACTTCATACCTAGCTCCTTTATTTTACGAAACTGAAAAGGTTATAATCTTCGTCAATCCTTGCGATGAATTTTAGGCTAAATGTTTTATGGAATATTCCAAAAGGTAAATATATAAGCCCAACAAGAAACGCTAGGGCGATGAATATCGGTATTCCAATAGTAAAAGCCGCTATCGTGAATATCGTCTCGATGCCCTCAGGGATTGCCTTATTGATCGCCACTAGAAGAAGCGGAATTATAATTATGGGGATCATGAGTGCAATTGAGATAAAGAAAGATATCATAGAGCTCATTAGCGATGTTATTATCCATAGGCCGAATTTAACAAACATAAATTTTATAGAAGAGGACAAGTTTAAACGTATTAGTGAAAAGGCTTTTGGTAGAGTATTTAGAATAGATGTCCGGTCTTTATACATAATAACCAATGCAAAATTTGAGATAAAAAATGACAAGAGAAAACCAAGCACCATTATTATAATAACGGTTAAAATGTAGGGTAGCAGTGTAAAGGCTATTTTCCCAAAAGGAACACTTCCTCCCTCTTCAAAGATGCCGAGGCTCAGTAAGGAGCTATAACTTAACTTAGTTAAAAAGATAAGAATCCCTATAAAGATAATAAAACAGCAGATATTCCAGCCAAAAAATGAGTTTCCAAGGGATTTGTTTTTTTTGAATGGCTTTTTAATTGAAGCGTCATTGTTTATTATTGATTCAATAAAAATAAAGGAAAATATTGAATAGAGCCATGTAAAGAGCATGTATAGAGAAATTATGACTAAGCAGATTATGCCGATTATAGAAAAGATAAAGTTTTTGCCTTTTTCATCTACGAAATTTTCGAACCCTTCCTTTAAACTTAAGGGTTTGGTTGCTTCCTGCTGAATATTGTCTGATTTTTTTGAGGGTTGATTGCTGGAAGAGTTAAAGCTGGAGTTACAGCCGCCGTGTAATTGGAATGCAAAAAGAGAAATTATAAAGAGAAAACACCATTTTTTAAAATCAAAAGGCCTGAATAGTATTGTTTTTGTCCACTCAACGGAAGCTTTGATAATCTCGCTGAAATTACCCTTCATATATTAAAAGAACCTCACCGTTTTAATTATCTCATCGATATTTGGTTTCTTTTTTAATGTTCCCTCAAATGGAAGATGAAACGATAATGTGGCCATTTTGTTGTTGTCATCGCGAGAGAAAAGAAAGTAAATTTCAACTACATTTCCTGGTTTATTGAAGTCAAAGCTGTAATGATACCCCTCGCAATTATCAAGATTTACTTTTTCTTTTACTTTAAGCTTATCATCTTTTTTAAAAAATGAGAGTAAATCAGTTTTCTTTAAAAACTGCTTTTTCTTCTCAGCCTTTAGGTTAGTATCCTCAGTTTTTAAATTTATTGAGATGTCATAGCGCCCAGGAGCTACGTACATCATAACTTTATTTTTCTCGTTTATATGCACATCTTCTTGGCGTTCATAGTCACCGTTAATCTCCATTGAAAACCCAAAGTCAGGCTCAACAAATGTTTTTTTTAGTATGTTTATTTGTTTAGATTGAGCTCCGAAAATCTTCTGCAATCTCTCAGGCAGCGCTTTATTTTTTATATGTTCTTTGGCCCCAACCTCCTGAATACGCTCTATCTTATCTAACTCTATCTTGGTTCTTGCTTTTCCTCCGTACATCTCCAGTACGATAAATTCGTCATTCCAATTGATGATTTTCCCCTCAAGTCTATTACCATTCTTTAGTATAACCTTTGAGGCATAACAATTCTCAAAGGGGAAAAATAGTAAAGCAACAATTACGAATCCAAGTATAACATGAATATGTTTTTTCATAATTAGCCCTTAATTAATTATAATCTTTTTAATCTGTTTTGCCAAGTATCTAATTTTACAACTATATAATAAATGAACAGTTACGTTACACTTTAGATGAAAGATGTTTTAAAAT
>CAZOIE010000159.1:0-4543 GCA_964579905.1 uncultured Planctomycetia bacterium | reverse complement strand
CTCCAAGCATTATCTTTTTACCGGGCTTTTTTAAACCATAAAGACCCTTCCCGTACACATAGGTTAAAGAACCATTTTGCCTGACCTTAACACCCATACTTCTAAAGGCTTTGATTGTATAAAGGCAATCATTACACTCAAGAAGATTTTTGATGGTCGTTTTGCCTTTTGAGATAGCACCCAGCATAACGGCTCTATGGGAGATAGATTTATCCCCTGGCATCTTTAAGGTTCCCCTTATATATCTTTTGGACTTGAGTTTTAAATTTTTCATAATATTCGATAAAAATAGGGTAGCTTACGATAAAAAAGCTACCCTATGAATTTCTTAAACAGTCACAAAAACCAAAACTAAATAGTTCCTACCGCTACATCTCCCTCTTTAAGCTTCTCTCTAGTTTCCGGTAAAATGGTAGCTCCGCTCATTGAAGGATAAACCTTATCCACCTGCACTCTGCCGATGTGTTGGTTGCCCCTATATACCTCAAACGGCGTTCCAACCTTCACGCCATCCTTCTGACCAAGGTTAACAACAACAAATCCGAACTCCTTATTCACTACCAATACCTCACCCTGTACTTCCTTAGGTGTAACAACTATTTTGTCAAGCTGGGCCTTTTGCTCGGTTATCATATTAGCTACCTTATCCTCAAGCGCATCCTTCACCCTCCTTAGCTGCGCTATCTGCCTCATAACGTTGTCGTAATCTTTCTTAAGATCATTCAATTCATTGTTAAGCTTTCCCTTTTCGGTGGTAAGCACCAGCTTTGAACGCTTCTCACTATCCAGCTTGTTACGCGTACTCTTAAGATCACTCTGTAGCCTTCTATATCTACCCTGCGCATCTTCCTTGGCTTGTTTTTCAATCGCCAATTCCTCGGCTATACCGGCAAGCCTGGTCTCAGCATCCTTAAGCTGAGTCTCAAGATTTACCTTTACCTTTATGGTCTCCTCAAGATCTCTCTCAACATTTTCCTTCTCGATCGTAGTCTGATTTAACTGCATCTCAAGATCATCATTCTTTGCCTGGGTCTTATTCAAAAATACATAAAGCGCACTTGTCGTTAGAAAAAAGATTACTGCCATAACTGTCAAGATAATCATTCTTGACTTCGGAGCATCTGCCATTGAACTACCTCCATTTTATAATTTTTTAAAATATAGCAAACTTAACTCTAAAAGTCAACTATATTTATAGTAATAAGAATAATAACAAGAAGCTTCTACTTTGCTGATTTTGCCTTGGTTTTCTTACCCTTTTTAAAAAAGGTAAGAAGCGTCTCCAGAACCTTGTCCTTCGCTATAAATGAAAAGGCTTTTTTGTTCCTGTATTTAATCTCAATTTTGCCCTTCTTTACATTGTCCCTACTAATTACAACCCTAACCGGGGACCCTATTAAATCAGAATCCTTAAATTTAATTCCAGGGCTTACAACCCTATCATCAAGGAGAGAGCTTAAACCGCTCTTTTTAAGTTCATTTTCCAGATCACAGGCAAATTTCATAGACCTCTGGTCGCTTGTGTCTATTACAACAATAGAAATCTGCGCAGGGGCTAAGTCCTTTGGCCAAATAATGCCATCTTTATCATTGTTCTGCTCTATTATAGCTGCAATTATTCTGTTGATACCTATACCATAGCAACCCATAATCATGGGTTTTTCTTTCTGATCAACATCCAAATAAACCGCACCTAGGCCTTTTGAATATTTCGTACCCAACTTAAAAACATGTCCAATCTCAATAGCATTTTTTAGATCAATGGATGACTTACACTTAGGACACAGGTCACTTTCAGTAATAAATCTTATATCGTAGAACTCATCAATTTCAAAATCTCTTGGGAAATTTACATTGATGAGGTGCTTGTCGGTTTTATTTGCACCAGTTATAAAATTAACCATACCACGAACTGAGTAATCGGCGATTATCTTAACATTTTTTAACCCCACCGGACCACTAAAGCCAATCTTTGCAGCAGTTAAACCTTCTATCTCTTTGTCGGTGGCCAATCTAAGGTTACCCCCTCCCAATTTAGAGAGTTTAAGCTCATTTGTCCGGTAATCTCCTCTTATTAATGCTGCTATAAAACCACTGTCAGTTTTATAGATAATGGTCTTTAGCATATTTGAGGGCTTAGCATTAAGCGATTTGACAAGCTCCTCTATTGTCTTGATGTTGGGCGTATCAATCTCTTCAACCTGCAGTTCTTTCCCCCCCGGCTTTGTGGTTTTTTTCTCAAGGCACTCTGCCTTATCAATGCTTGAAGCCCACACACATTTAGTGCATGCGGCAATCATGTCTTCTCCGCTTTCGGCCAAAACCATAAACTCATGAGATGCATTTCCACCCATAACACCAGGATCAGCCTCAACAATCACATAATCTAGGCAGCATTCCTCGAATATCCTACAATAAGCATCGTACATTTTTTTATAACTTGCTTCCAATCCATCTGCATCCCTATCAAAGCTATATGCATCCTTCATAATGAATTCTTTACTTCTCAATACACCAAATCTCGGGCGCAGCTCATCTCTAAATTTTGTCTGTATCTGATAAAAGGTCATAGGAAGCTGCTTATAGGAGCGAATTTCATTCTTTATAAGCTGAGTTATTACCTCTTCGTGTGTAGGTCCTAGGACCAACTCCTTCTTATGCCTGTCCGAGAACTTTACCATATCCTCTCCCAAATCCTCATATCTGCCAGACTTATGCCATAATTCAACTGGCTGTAATGCCGGCAGTAGAACCTCCTGGGCACCTGCACCATCCATATTACGCCTTACAATATCTTCGACTTTCCTCAACATCCGCAAACCAAGCGGTAGGTAGGAATAGATCCCAGAGGCTAGCTTTCTGATTAAGCCAGCTCTTAACATGAGCTTATGGCTTATAACCTCTGCATCGGATGGACTCTCTTTAAGAGTTGGGATTAATAATCTTGAGTATTTCATATTGCGTAACCTCTATTATCAATTGAATTTGGAGATTTCATTAAGCAGGGTAGGCACTATTTCTTGCTCCTTAACTCTTTTTATCAGCTTGCCCTTTTTGAATAAAGCAGCGTATCCTTTCCCTGCTGCAATACCTATATCTGCATCCTTTGCTTCGCCTGGGCCGTTCACAACACACCCCATTACAGCAACTTTAATTGATGATTTTTTCTTACCTGCCATAGGTACCATCTTCTCTAAGGTGCTGTTTATTTTTTTCGCCATCTTTGTTATGTCAACCTGACATCTGCCGCAGGTAGGACAAGATATGAGTTCGTAATCAAACTTTCTGATGTTTAGGCTAGACAATATCTCCCTTGCTACTATCACCTCTTCTTTGGGTGTGTCGGTTAGAGAAACTCTCATTGTATCTCCTATTCCATCCAGCAATAAAGTCCCTATCCCAATAGAGGATTTCACTATAGACCCTGGGATAATACCGGTTGCGGTAACTCCAAGATGAAAAGGATAATCACATTTTTCACTCATCGCCTTATAAGCATTAATGGTTGTTATCACATCTGAAGATTTAAGGGATACTATAAGCTCATAAAATTTTTGTTTCTCAAAAAGTGTTATATATTTAAGTGCGCTATCTGCCATCTGTAATGATATATCTTTAATACTGCTAGAGGGCTTGAGTGAACCTGAATTAACCCCAACCCTTATTGAAACATCATTTGATTTAGCGCTATTAAGAATTTTTTTAAGTGAGGCTTTATCTCGAATATTTCCTGGATTAAGCCTGATGCAATCAGCGCCACTCTTTATCGCTTCAATAGCTAAGAGAGGATTAAAATGAATATCGGCTTCTAGAGGTATCGGAATCTCCTTCTTGATATCCTTAATTGCCTTAGCTGCCCTTTCATCGACAACCGCAACCCTGATTATCTCACATCCACAGCCATAAAGCTCATTTATCTGCCTTACGGTAGCCTTCACACTCCTTGTATCTGTCTTTGTCATCGAGCAGATCGTAATAGGGTGCTTGGAGCCGCAAAAAACATTTCCTATTCTAACCTGCCGCGTCTGTCTTCTTTTGGTCATTTATTTAAATATGTTAATAATGTCATTGTACGTCACAAAAAACAGTAAAATTATCAAAATTGCAAAACCGGTTGTGTTTATAATTCGCTTTACCTTGGGCTTAATCTTTATTCTGAAAGTACTCTCAATGGCAAGCATCAGAAGATGTGCACCGTCACATGCAGGTATCGGAAGGCCATTTATAATCGCAAGGTTGATGTTGATAATAGCAAAGAATAATAGAGTGTATAGAAAACCTGTTTTTGCTACCTGACTTGTTAAATTTACAATCCCCACAGGCCCAATAAGCGCTTTCATTGAAACCTTCCTGGAAATAAGGCTCCATATCCCTTCAAATATCCTGAAACTGATTTTGAACGTTAAAATGGTTCCTCCAAAGAAATACTCATATAGCTTCATGTTCTCCTTGGAGAATGTAGTTATCTCTGTTATCCCCACACCAATCTGTGCACGATTGACATTAGGATTTACCTTAGGCACTATACCTACATTAAAAAGAT
>CAZOIE010000158.1:0-4553 GCA_964579905.1 uncultured Planctomycetia bacterium | reverse complement strand
CTTCATCATCAGGCAAGTTACGCTTAGCAGTTTATAAATCAGTAAATGACCGCCTTATCAAGTATCTTATAGCCTTTATATCGATAGGACATTTTTTAATTAACCCTTGTTTTATAAGATGATTTTTCGAGTGTTTATAAATCATTTTCCGTGCCCACGAGTATTATTTTTGGATTTTTTAACAACTCTCTAACAAAACCGCTTTTTGCCCTTTTTTTAGCCTTGTATTCTTTTAATGAGTAAATCGTAGGGTTTATTTCTCGTTTCAATACTTTTTCTAATTTAGTCACTTGTTCATTAATTAAAGAAATATCAGGATCGCCTATTATCATAATGTCAATGTCGCTTGATGCTTTTTCTTTTCTATTTGCAAAAGAGCCGTATATAAAAGCTAACTTTATTTTTTTTATAGACTGTAGTCCCTTTTTGAGGCGGCCTTCAACCCCCACTGTTTTTGCAACAATATTTTTCAGCTCATTATATAGCGGATGTTTCCTATTAAGAGAATAGTAAAGTAGATTTCCCGCTCTTTGTGTATCAAGCAGATTATCTTTTTGAAACTTTAGCAATTCTCTGCGCATACTACCGGCAGAGTATCCAAACATACGCTGCAATTCTCTTAAATAATATTTTTGAGATGGATTGGTAAAAAAAAGGGCAAGCAAATCCTGCCTAATTTTTGATTTTGTAATGTATAGACTCTCTAACATAGGAATTACTCCTTTTTGAGTACAGTTGTACTCAAAAAGGAGTAACATGTCAAGGGTTATTTCTGATAATCGGAATATTAAATTTTTTAAGCATCCTTTTAAGCTTGTTTACAGGAAGCCCGACAACGTTATAGAAATCCCCTTTTATCTCTTTTATAAGGACATCGCCATCTTCTTGTATGGCATATGCACCAGCCTTATCAAGATGAAGGCGGGCAAAGTAAGCGATCTGCTTTTTTGTAAGCTTTCCTGTTGTTACTGTTGAGGTTTTATAACCTATAAGCTTCTTTTTGGTCTTTGCGTCAATCAGGGCAATTGCTGTAATCACCTTATGCGTTGAATTACTGAGCAAGCTTAATATTCTTTTTGCATCTTTTATTGAGGTGGGCTTGCCGATAATCCTGTTCTTTAGAATAACAATAGTATCGGCGCCTATGATTATGCCCTCTTTTATTTTTTCCGATACCGCCCTGGCCTTTTTATATGCAAGTTTTTTTGCAAGCCGCTCCGGAGGAATATTCTTATCAACGGCTTCCTCTAAGTTGCTCGGGACAACCTTGAGTCTTAATCCAAGGCTCTTAAGAAGCGCCTTTCTTCTAGGCGAGGCCGAGGCTAGGATAACCTTTTTCATGTATGTGATTATACATAGCTGGTTTTATATTTGTCAAATTACTTATCCACAGCTTGGAAACTTTACGAAAACGGATTTAGAAAACGGGCCGCAGGGCTTTTAAACTAAGTGCATTATTCATAATGCGTCCACATTCGTATAACCTTTACCGTTCTATGCTGTTTAAGCACTTGGTATACAAGGCGGTGTTTGATGTTTATTCTTCTAGAATAAGCACCTGTGAGATCTCCGACTAATTTTTCAAACGGGGGCGGTGTTTGGAATGGGTTATTTTTTAAGAGCTTAAGAAGCTCCTCGGTTTTTTGGCGCAAACCCGCCTTTCGTAACTTTTTTGCGTCCTTCTGCGCCTGCTGCGTGTAAACTAATTTCCAGCCTACCACTTTAATCTTTTGCCGCACTTTTTAACAGGAGTTTTTAGCCCCTGGCGTATGGACTGCCTCATTCCCGGGACAGAGAGCAGGTACAGCGTTTCATTAATTGCGCGCCAATCCTCTTCTGAGATCAAAACTGCATTATGCCTCTTTCCGGAAATTTGAATCGGCTCGTGCAGTTCAGCCGTTTTGTCTAATAACTTATACAATTTAGCCCTTGCCTGGGTTGCTGTTAGCGTTGTCATATCAACCACCTCCACTTAAAACGTACCATATAACGTACGTATTGTCAAGGTTTATTTTCTTGATTGCGCAAATGAATGTTACTTTATCTTGACAGTCCTATTTTATTAATGTTAAATATGCAGGTAATGATTAAGAAAAAAATTAGCTTTAGAATAATAACATTTTGTATTTCAGCAATATTTACTTTTAATACGACCTTTCAAGAAGTTTATCCAGTCTATGCAGATGAAACCGGCCTATCCTCAGATTCAATAATTGATTTGCAGAAGATAATAAGGGCCAATCCTTCTCTAGGCGATATTAAATCAATTAATCAATTTATGGATTTTGTTTCATCACATAGTACTGGATTGTCTGCTGGCGCTCAAAAGGTAATAGACGAAACCCTAGAGAGATTTAGCAATGAAGATAAGGATGCTCTTAGGCTTACCTATGTATCTGTTAGTCCAAAGTCCGAAATTTTTAACATATTACCTTCCTTTAGGAAATTAGCCGTTAAGACACTGCGCATCAATTATAAGAATAAATGGCAGACGTTGATGTTTATTAATACAGATGAAACTAATTCACGATATCTCAAGTTCTCTATAGAACGGGCTATTCAACATGCCATATACCTTACAAGGCACGAACTAATAAAGCGGAAATTCCCTGAGACCAAGATTTTTCCGTTATCTAGCGGTGCTTTGCTAGCACTGGGGAAGTTTCATTATACGATAACTCTCGCCTCAGCACAATACGCACCCTCATTTGACTGCCTTATGGTCGATGTTGTAGGCTGGCTTACCTCTGGTTTTCCTATAGGTTCAAGGATCAAGCTCTTAAGAGAAGTGCTGCCTCATGAAGAGGCGCACATGAGATTCTTCAGGCTATCAAAGGATGAACAGGATAGTGTTATCATGGGCATATTTAATGACCTTGGAAAAGACAGGATAGAGGAGATATACAATGTAATAGGTTTCTGGCACGAGCAGGATAAGCCCGGTTATTATAGCGCAACAGAGGAGATGGTAGAATTTCCTGAGTGGTTCAGACTGGATGAGATGATAGATATGCCTGGCGCAAAAGGCCTTTGGGTAACTAAGCTATCAAGCGGCAAAAACTTGAATTTAGCTATATTCGTAACTGAACTGTTATCTACTATAAGTATGGATTTAGCTAGTATTAGCAGGATACATGGAGTGCCAAGGGAGTTTGTTAATAGATTAAAGGCTTTGTATGATAAAGAAAAGGGCATTGGCTTTGATGTTAATAAGGAGTTAAGTAAGAAGACAAGAACCTTATTGAAGAACTTTAACTTGCTAAGCCCTGATATATCGGAACACCTTTCACTTATCTCAGTACAATATCCATATCTTATACTTGAAGAATGTTGGAAGGGTTATTTTACAGATTACGATCTTGAGGAGATCATAGGCCTAAGCTATGCAAAGAACATATTAAGAAAGAATGGTTTTAGCGAAAGCGAGGTTAATATTATAAGGCCGGCCATTAAGAAGTACTGGCTTATACTTAAAAGAAGAGGAAGACAATTTACCGCACTTGAGGAGATTCCTACATTGGCGCAGTGGATGATACTTATCCTAGCTGCCCTAAAAACTAGAGGTAAAGCTGATAGAGCGATAGATAAAATTACCGAAGACCTTAAGAAAGTTTCTAAAAATAATATGCACCTTGGGAATAATATTCCTTTATCATTGCTTATATCAAAGCGCAAGAGCTCAGAGCGTGCCAGGCAGATTAAAAAGATGATGGGCGAGCTCAACAAGATAGGGTTTGTGAGGCGACTCACCAAGGATGTTAAAGATGGAAATATCTCAACGATGCTTGATATGACGCTACTTGCTAAGTATATTTGCTCCATAAAAACAGGAGGGGCTATATCTCTTAGACTTGCCTTAGAAGAGCACATAGAAAGAGCTCTAGCAAAAGAGAGCAGATTGATAGTAGATCTTGATTTAGAGACCTTGCTATCGGTTGATAAAGAGGGCAGCGTGAATTTTAAAGATATCTATTTTTCTGATGCGATTAATCTTTTAAGGACTATTACAAAAGATAGATTGTCTATTAGGCTTATTGATTTTTCCGCAGGGAAATATAGCAATAAGATTGAGAAAGCTTTAGAACTTAGGCAGTTCAATGGGACAGCCTCACTTATAAGCGCAGAGGATGTTGGGTTTGAGCTTAGAGACGAGGCTATAAAAATAGCATACGAGGGCAATGTTAATAAGTTTAATGTTAGGCCAGACGTAATAACAAAAGGGAATGACATGTATTTTGAAGGTAGGAATGTTGAAGTGATATCGGCCTTTGATGCTGTGCTGTCAAGCCTTGTTGTTTTCTGCGGCAGGGATTTTGGTTTTTTGCACTTTCTTAGAGAGTTCTTAGATACCATGCCAGATAGATATAAGGTTTATGAAAACGATAAGGATCTTATAAACATAACACTACCAAAAATACCCGATGAGTTAATACTCAAAGAGTATTTAATAAAGCTAACTAGCAACGAATAAGATAAAGACTTATATGACATATAAGTAATGTAATACTTTCATAGTCAAGTAACATTTTTACTCTCTTTTGCTTTCTTATAGT
>CAZOIE010000157.1:0-4586 GCA_964579905.1 uncultured Planctomycetia bacterium | reverse complement strand
TTTTTAAATAGGTTATAATTATAAGACCTACATAACCTAGAAAACCGTAAATACTGAAAAATAATAAAAACCAATGGATCTTGTTAAAGGCAATGAAAAAACTCGCTAAAAGCAACGCAAAATACCTTGTAGGAATAAACTCCTTTGCAATATTCATAAAAAGTGACTTTTGGGTTTGGCTCTTTAAATCATTATGGAAAGGCTTTATGCGGGCTGTAGCAAATACGCTTGTATCAAAAATCGTCCTGATCAGATATCTCCATACCAAACACAAAAAGCCTGCAATCCAAAACAGCGGGTGCTCATAATCCAAAAATGCACGATATGTCATCGCAAAGAATATGAATGAGTCTACCAATATACCCAGATTACGATCCAGCCAATCGCCAATAACACTTTCTCTTTTGGTCAAGTGGGCAAGAGATCCGTCAACAAAATCCAGGATTACGTTTAGCTGTATTAAGATTCCAGCTAAGACAAGAATAAGGAGATTTTCCGATAATATGCATGGGACAGCTGCTAAACCGATAATCATTCCGACAAAAGTAACCTGGTTAGGCGTTACTGGAGAATCTTTCATCAGTTTTGCAATGAAATTCCCTGACCATCTATATCCGCTGCGGATAAAAAAAGTGTCTATTTCTGTCTTTTTCATTTACCTGGACCCTTTCTTTTGTATACCAAAAAATATATCCGGATATTTACTCCAAACGTTACAGGACTCACAAAGAGAAATTTTTCCGTATTCACCGCTCATATGATGATCTCTTAGTGTTTTCAGTTTTTCTCCTTGCCAGATTTCAGACAGTGATTTCTCGCGTAGATCACCCAAGGTCGCAGTATAGTTTGCATCATTACAACATAAAACAACCTTTCCATCCCATGATACGGCAGGCGAAAACCATAAATGGTAGCAAGGATAACGCTTCTTAAGCTTGAATTTAGACGTGTAATTATCTTTAATTAGGCCGCTATAGTTATGGGTTTTTATTACCTCTAGCAGCACTCCCGCATCTTTGGAAATAGACTTTATCTTTTCTAGCTCATTTTTGTTCTCATCACATAAAAGAAACCTGATATACATTTTAGTCTTAGAATTTTTTTTCCTCTTTAGACTAGCTAAATTCTTTAGATTTTCTAGCACCTTATCTATATCTGAGCTTCCGGTAAGCATCTTTGATACATCAGCTGAGAGTGAAAAAATACTAATGGCAATCTTATCAACTCCATTATCCAGAAGCATCTCGGCCTTTTCATTATCAAGAAAATATCCATTTGTCGTCAAAAGTATGGAATGTTGAGGATTTGAACTCTTTATATACTTAACTGCATCAGCAATCCTAGGATACAAAAGTGGTTCCCCGAGCATATGTAGGCAGAAATTCTTGGATCCGAAGCTCGTTGCCTCGTCAATAATCTTCGTGAATAAATCAAAATCCATATGACCGATACCGGATGAAAGCGTACTGCTAGGACAAGACTTACACTTTAAATTACACGCGCGGGTTGTTTCAACAAAAAGATGTGTAGGATATCGGTAATCAATTAAATTTTGTGCCCCGATCTTAAAAAAACTGTTTAGAATGGGTGTATTGGCACATATAGTCTTCACCTTATCGATATTTACACGTGATAAAATAAGATTGGCTATGTTTTTCTTAAACATTATCTTTCCTTATGCGCTTAAAAATATAAATTGTATTTGCGGTAACCCTGTAAGCAGGTACCGGATCCCACCAGAGATTTTCAAGCATAATAATTCCGTTTTTGTTTTTAATCTTTTTATTGCGTGGTTCAATCTTTTTAACAAGCTTATAGTTCTTTTTTCCCTCAAATAGACCTCTGAGATATTCCGCCATGCCAGGTAAATGAAACATGAATGAGGAATAGTAGAGCTTATCTGTATCGTGCATATCAATAATGATATAATCGGATGACGAATCTACAATATTAAGGCGTTTTAAATATTCCTCTCTGCCCTCGATTTCATTCCACTTGAAAAAGTGCTCTCCATTAAACTCCTCCGAGTCCCGCCCAAGAAAAACTATCCTATAGTCATTCATTATTTTGCAAGAACCTACAAAATTTAGCTGGTCAAATAATTCAATCTTAGAACCCTTGGGGACATTATCGTAAACCCACTTAGTTGCAGTATATCGAGTATCACCCTTTATAAAAAATAGATCGGCTTTAACGCAGTAGGCAAAAGAATAAATAAAAACAAGAAGGAAAATACACCCCTTTATTGCAATAGATATCCTTTTATTACTAAACAAAATAGAGGCTATTCTGCCTCCAAATAACGGTAGCAGGGGTACTATAGCAAGTATATGTTTGATCTGCGGATATTTATCCTTTAGTAGGAAAGAAATTATAAACAGATAAGTAAAAACAAAACTTAAAACAACAATCTCTTCTTTCTTAAACCCCTTTGTAATTCCCTTGAAAATAGTATAAATTAACCCTGAGCAAATTATAGTAAAAATTGGAATTCCATATACGGAAATTAGTTCTAGGAAGGAATTTGGGATGCCGGCAAATTGGGGTGAATACACAATGGTGGACTCACCTACAATGTTAACCAAATACTTATAAGCAAACCTTGCATAGTAATCTCTTAAATTTGTAAGTAGTGACGGTGTCCCGATACCGAAGCCTAAAATAAAAAAGAGAAAGCAGAGTAAAATCGCCTTCAATTTCGAGATATTACCCTTTATCGTAAATATAACGGTTAAACATAGCGGAATAAACAACAATGGAGCATTTACGTGCGCCGAGGTAGCCAGGCCCGCTAATAGAAAACTAAAATATAGCAACTTTCGTTGTTTTTTTGGATCCGTTGCTTGTATGCAGCTCACGCATAGCAGGAGAGTTGAAATAATCAAAAAGTTAAGTAAGGACAAATACTTGGCAAAATGGTTGATCCCCACAAAACCCATAGTTACAGATAAGAAGGCAGCGGAAAAAATACCTGTTTTCTTATCGTATAATCTTTTTCCTAAGAGAAAAATTAAAAGAATGCATAAAGCTCCCAGTATACCCGAAAGCGTTCGTGCATAAATGTAAATTCCGCTTGCAAACTCCGGAAAATGTTGAGCCATATTAATCCACGAAATTGAGGCCGCCTCCTTAAGAGCTGATAACGGGTATCCGATCAGTTTTAAGAAAACGTAAGCGGGCGCAAAAAACGCAAGAAGAAATATATGGTAACCCGTAGGGTGTAAAAACTCACCCGTTGGATCAACCAATGTCTTCTTATCCGCCATGTGCAGGACATTCGCCACCTTTTCATCCGAGTTCCAGCGAGACGGAAGCCCCCAATTATTGCCGAAAATATTAAGGAATAAATTTAGTAGTATAAATAGTAGGATTAATTTTTTCATAACTTTACTTACTTGTATTCAATATTCGTTGTGCCTGATAGATTTATTTTTCTTGTGAGTGTCAGTTGTTTTTTATCATTTAGAACCTTAAGCATTTCTTCGGTTAGGTATAGTCCATCTACATTCAACTCTTGTGACTGAAAGTACATTGACTGCGGTACGTATCTATGATTAAATTCATCGCCAATCAGGAGCCTCTGGATTTCAATATCCCCCGTGATATTTAAAGTATCGTTAATAACGACTTCCTCATCGCCTAAATTAATCTTTCTAAGAAAGGTGATGGGTGCCTGGGTACTTTTCCAGATCAAAATCTTCCTAATAAGGCCCTTTATGTTATAGGCCAATTTAGTATGCCAACCAAAGGCAATCATAAACAACCTGAAAATCACCATCTTGAAAGGTGTGAAGTGATTAAACTTTATATATCGAAAGCTTCCAGATACCACTACCTCTTCGTCTTTCTTTGATGCCTCATAGCCCTCGTCAACCCACTGAGATGTAATTACCTTTGAATCGGCAGTCTGTGCAATCATTCCACAGTCGTTAAAGATAAGCTTATTGTTATCAAGATTAAAAAGCTTTATGACCCCACCCTTTATGAGATTCACAACCGAATAGGTTTTTGGGGTTTTCTTAATAAATATCTTTGCCTTCGGGAAGTACTTTTCAAACGGCTCTTTCTCATAGGGTAATGATTCAAGGCCATGGTCTCTTTCTTTATAATCAAGATAGGAAAGCAAAAGTTCCGGTATTCGGTAAAGATAGTACCTATCGCCCTGTATTTCGGGCGGAACCAGCTTACCCTCGCCAATCGCTATTAGCATCTTCTCGGCAACTGCCCCGGCAAGCGGTATCTCCTTCGAAAATATCTCGTATCCATGTGGATAGAAATGGAGTGTCTGCCTACTACCACTTGTTCCTGCATAGAAACCATTTGGATATACAAAATAGCTTGAAAATTCAACAGCCTTTTTTACAACCTCAAAAAGTCTCTCGTCCTTATATACTTTATGTAGTTTCCCAAGAAAACTCACGGTCGCCGACAAATAACCAGGATCGGCCCCACCGTACTCCAGAGACCATCCCTCTTCATAGCAGTAGCTCAAAAAATCCTTAATTCGTACCTCAAGCCCATCAAGCAAGCTTTTATCGTTAACAACCAAATAGGCCTCATAGATAGCTAAAAGGGCTATAGCATGA
>CAZOIE010000156.1:0-4603 GCA_964579905.1 uncultured Planctomycetia bacterium | reverse complement strand
ATATAAAGAGTAACCTGTTTAAAAATACCTCTTTATTCCTATGCATTTTCGCTGTTATGGTTTTTTTGTGGAATGGACATATCCAGAAAGAAGGGAACAGGGATTCGGATTCCAAGGACAGAGGTGTTTTTGCCCTGAGTTATCATTCTGAATTAGCCAGGGCAGATTATAAGGATATATTGGTTTACGGTTTTAGCATATTCTCAGAGAACATGGCTAACAGATTATTCCCGGAATATGGAAGCGGTACTTTTACTACAGCAGAAGGTTATTTCTATAAGAAAGCATACGAAAGGCATAAGGCCTATTATAGTGAGATCAGTCCTTTTAAGATAATTCAAGATTCATTTAAAGAACAGCCTTTTAAATTCATAATAATAGGTTTTATGGAGATCATAGACCTTAATATGTTTTTTCAATTGCCTTTATTAAACAGTAGTGATGTTTTTATGGGCAATATGTATGTTTCTTTTTTAAGGGGCATTTTAAAGATGATAGGACTCATGATAATAGTATTTTCCATAAAAGGAATAATAAGGTCTATAAAAAGAGGATATCTCTTGGTTTTATTTCCTTTTATAGCGCTAATTTTATATTATAACCTGGTCTTTTTCTTTATAGACGCTATACCCAGGTATTCCGTACCCCTTATACCTTTTTATCTTTTGTTTTTTATTATAGGAGTTTCAAAAAAAGATATTTTTAGAGACGATTTAGTAAGATATCAAGACAGGTTATGAAAAGCAAAATATTATTTTTATATCCATATTTGAAAAGCCATTTTATGACACCTCCTGTCGGACTGGGATATCTTGCAGCGTATTCCGCTCAAGCTTTAAAAGATATGGACATAGAGTTAATTGATTGTAATTTAAAGCAGTATGATGTTCCCAAGATACAAGAGTTGGTAAAAGAAAAGGATCCGCTTATAGTAGGCATTACTATATATACTTCTTTTTATAACAAGGCATTAGATGTAATAAAGGGCGTAAAGATAATAAGCCCGGGGACAAGGATTGTCGTAGGAGGCCCGCATCCTAGCGCGCTCCCGCGACTTGTTTTAGAGAATAAAGAGATAGATTTTGTAATTACGGGCGAGGGAGAAGAGACTTTTGTGGAATTGGTCAAAAACATAGAAAGACCTGAAAATTATTCCAGTATAAAGGGATTGGCTTATAAAGATGGCGACGGAATAAAAATAAATCCTCCAAGACCTTTTATGGAAGATCTGGATAGGCTGCCTTTTCCATCGTGGGATTTTATCCCGCCTGATAAGTACACCAAGATGCCTCACGGAAGCCTGGCCAGGAGATATCCTGTTGCGCCCATAGTATCGAGCAGGGGATGTCCTTTTGATTGCAGTTTTTGCGGCTCAGAATCAGTATGGAAGAGAAAATGGCGGGCAAGGAGCCCCAAGAACATAGTGGACGAGATAGAGATGTTGAGAGATAGGTATGGAGTCAATGAGATCCATTTCGAAGACGATAATTTTACGCTGGACAGAAAAAGGGCCATAGGGGTCTGTGAAGAGATAATCAAAAGAGGCCTTGATATATCATGGTCTTGTCCTAACGGAGTAAGGGTCGATAACATAGATAGAGAGCTATTAAGGCTCATGAAAAGATCAGGGTGCTATTCTCTTGTTTTTGGTATTGAATCAGGACATAAGAAAATATTAGAAAAGGTCAATAAGCGCATAAGCCTTGATGCGATAGAAAGGGCTGTCAGGATGACAGTCGAAGAAGGTATAAAGGCAACTGGTTTTTTTATAATAGGGCTTCCAGGCGAGACAAGAGAAAGCATTCTTAGTACAATAACGTTTTCTAAGAAATTGCCTCTGGATAGGGCCCAGTTTGGATTGTTTGCTCCATTGCCCGGATCCAGGGATTACGAGTTGTGGTTAGAAAAAGAAAGGCCAGATGAGATAGACTGGGATAGATTTAATTTTTATAACGTAATATTCAAATTGGACGATTTGTCTGAAGATGACATAAAGTCTTTTCAGAAAAAAGCATTTAGGGAGTTTTATTTCAGGCCCAGGGTGGTCTTTAATATATTGAAAGACATGCATTTTAAAGAGATGGTGCCTGTTTTCAAGAGATTCAAGGATATATTTGTAAAATGAGAAAAAAAAGCCTTCTAATACTCTGTCATGAATTGACTCCTGTAGGCGGCGGTGCCGGAAATTTTACGAAATATATCTCAGAGGAAATAGCGAAAAAATCCGTTTTTTCAAAAGTAGTAATTATAACCTCCAATTATAAGAATAAATACAGGTTCAAGGAAGAAGCGGCAGGCATAAATATCTACAGGTTGCCTATATTCAGGAAGTTTGCAGACAGGACGAATTCCTTTGAACTGATCACGTATGCCATTTTTTCTTTTCTTGTGTCGCTCTTTCTTTTCTTTAAGTATGATTTTAAGTTTACCCTGGCCGTGCACGGGATACCTTCCGGCATAAGCGCTTTATTTTTAAACAATTTTGCCAGGATACCATATGGGGTTTCATTGAGGGGCGGAGACGTGCCTGGCTTTCTGCCGCAAAGATACTCCGGATTTCACAAAAAGATCTCCGGGATCACGGAGATGTACTGGAAAAAGGCAAGATTTATAACGTTTAATGCCAAAGAAACATATTATCTGACAAAAGAAAAAGTAGACAGGGCCAATAACAATGTACATATTATTCCCAATGGAGTGGATTGCGCTTTTTTTGCCCCCCCTAAAGAAAAAGATTTTGATAAGATAAACATAGTTTACTCAGGGAGATTGACGGAACAGAAAAACGTAATCTTATTGTTAAGGGCCGCGGATAAAATATTAAAAGATGAAAAGATGTCTTTTTCTGTAGATATTGCCGGTGACGGAGATCTGAAAAGAGAGCTGGAAGGATTTGCTTCAGGGTCAGCCATTAAGGATAATATACGTTTTCACGGATGGGTGGATAAGGGCCGCCTAAGGTCTCTTTATCAGCGTTCTCATATTTTTGTTTTACCGTCTTTATACGAAGGAATGTCTAATTCGTTGCTGGAGGCAATGGCATGCGGTCTGGCAGTCATATCCACTGACTTTAAGGGGTACGATGATCTAGTTAGCGATAATGAGAATGGTTATTTGATAGAGTCGAATAATCTGCAAGCGTTGTCTGAAAAGATCGCGTGCTTATTAAATGATAGCGCCAAGATAAAATCTATGGGCAAGAAGGGCAGGGAAAAGGCCTTGAGCTTTTCATGGGAAAGTGTTGCCAAAAAATATGTCGAGCTGATAAATCAAAATATAATCGATGAAGGAGAATAGCATGGATATCGAAGTTTCTGTGGTTATGCCTTGTTTTAACGAAGAAGACAGCGTGGGTATTTGCATAGATAAGATATTAAAGGTTTTCAAGGAAGCCGATATAAAAGGAGAGATAGTCGTCTCAGACAATGGCTCTACTGATAGATCTGTTGAGATAGCGTCCTCCTACGGCGGGAATGTCAGGGTAGTGCATCAGCCTAAAAAAGGCTACGGCAATGCATACTTAAAAGGCTTTGATAGCGCAAGAGGAAAATTTATAGCAATGGGAGACTCTGATAATTCATATGATTTTTTAGATATCCCAAGGCTCTTAAAGCCGCTTAAAGAAGAAGGAATGGACATGGTAATTGGTTCAAGATTTAAGGGGGAGATATCCAAGGATGCCATGCCATGGGCAAATAGATATATAGGTAATCCCATACTTTCTGGTATGTTAAGGATTTTGTTCAAGACGAACGTTTCGGACTCTCATAGCGGCTTCAGGGCTTTTACGAAAGAGGCTTACCAAATAATGAAGCTACGAAGCACTGGCATGGAATTTGCCTCTGAAATAGTGGTGTCGGCTTTAAAAAATAATCTCAAGATAAAGGAAATACCTATAAAATATCACGCGAGAAAAGGGGTATCAAAGCTAAACCCTTTAATGGACGCATGGAGACACATAAGATTTATGTTCATGTATAGCCCAGATTACTTATACCTTGTCCCCGGACTGTTTTTATTTTTCACGGGACTGCTTTTTCAGGCACTTATATTTCGTTTCAATTCTATAGATATAGGGCCTTTTAATCTTGAGATACACAGCATGGTATTTTTTAACGTCTTTACTCTTGTCGGGTTTCAAATAGTGCTTTTGGGGCTCTATACCAAGAGCTATTTTTATGTTTCGGAATTCGATAAGCCAAAAGGTGTCTCAAGGCTTGCTTTTTACAGATTCAAACTGGAGCATGGATTGATCATAGGCATGCTTCTTTTTCTTGTGGGCATTTTTATAATGGGTTATATATTCCTGGAATGGAGCAGGTCTGGTTTTGGGGGCATGGGTAGGTTGAAGTTAGTAGTTTTATCCACTAATTTTACTATAATAGGCATACAGATAATCTTTTCATCGTTTTTTCTCAGTATGTTTAAAATAGAGCATCTACAAAAAAGATAAGATGAAGATATTAAAGGTAGCATTTATAGAGATATTGATCGTCATATTTTTTCTTGGCCTGGTCGAAGTAGCCGCTCATTTTTATTTTTTCCTAAAGAACGGATATGCTTTTGAGGAATCTTTTTTATATGACAATGATGCTCAATTGAT